>DATDNG010000096.1:0-3159 GCA_036518375.1 Nitrososphaeraceae archaeon
AAGAAGGTTTGCCTGTTGACAGTGATACCTCTGAATCTCTTTTACTGATGGCATTTTGCATAAAATCTTTCCCTTATCGAGAAATTTTCTTAGTAAAGGAACATGCATATGACCAGATATCTTTTTTTCGTCTTCTAATGCTATGACATCTTCTTTTATTATATTATTTTCTATTATTCTGTGGATTTGTTTAGGTCCGGGATAATTTTTTTTACCCGGACTTGTCTTAATTTTATACAATATTTTACCATTCTGATTATCATTATATTTTTTCTTACCGTTAGATGGTGACGATGCAGGTACCCTTATTGCAACTAATTTATAAACACCATTCATAGCAGGATCATCTCTTGACGTAGAAAGTTCTGTTCCAACTCCAAAGAAATCTATTGGAGCATCTCTGTTAACAAGCTCTCGTATTAGATATTCATTCAAATCGCCACTTGCCATGATCTTGGTATTGGAGTGACCTGCACAATCAAGCAGTCTTCTTACCTCAACACTAAGGTAATATGGATCTCCGCTATCTAGCCTTATGCCGCTAGTACGAATCCTTGCATCAATGATCTTTTTTATTGCAGCAAGACTGTCAAACGTATCTACGAGTAAATATCCAGATGGAAATAGTGAATTAAACTCTTTGAAAGCTTCTTCTTCCTTATCAAAGATCATTACAAAAGAATGGGCCATTGTTCCAAATAGCGGTATTCCTAGCTTGTATCCAGCAAGAGTATTTGAAGTTCCTATACAACCACCAATATAACTTGCCCTGGCTGCCAAAAGAGCTGCTTGTGGTCCATGGGCACGTCGAGAGCCAAATTCTATAATGGGCTTTCCCTTAGCTGCAGCGGCTATTCTTGATGCCTTAGTTGCTATCAGGCTTTGAAAATTTATCATTGAAAGTATGTACGTCTCAACTATCTGCGCTTCAATTATTGGAGCTTCTATTCTAATAATAGGTTCATTAGGAAATAGAATAGTACCTTCTGGAACAGCCCAGACTGTACCTGTAAATTTAAATCTCTTTAAATATTGGAAAAAATTTTGGTCAACATCTTTGAAGATCTTCAGCGATTTGATATAGGAGATATGTCTGTCATTAAACCTCATCTTCGTAAGAAAGTATATAGCTTGTTCCAGACCAGCAGCCACTAGGTATGACCTGTTTCGTGGAAGCTTTCTGACAAACATTTCAAATATTGCATTTTTTTTCTTCCTGTTAGTATCAAAACCTAAGCGATGGTAAGCAGCAGCCATTGTTAGTTCATAAAAATCAGTAGATAGAGCAATATCAGCCACTCCGTTATGAAGATAATCTGATGCTAGCAACAAACCTTCCATATGTATATACACTAACTATTAGAGATCAATTTCTTAACCTCTATTTTTGTACTGCTGTGGTTCCTATGGTGATTGTTAAGGTTTTACATGGTATTTTATACCGTTAAAAGCCATGATTTATATACCATTACTGTACCATGAGTCTTATGTCATCAAGAAAAGAAGAAAGGAAAGACGAGACAACTGTAACATCATCATCTACAGCTTCGACTTCTCCGACCGAACAGAGTGCTCAGTATCGACAAACGGTGAACCGAGCTTTAGATGAGACCCGAGATAATATTAGAAGGTCAACAGATGAGGCAAGAAGAGAGATTCCTCGCTATACACAGGCAGTTAACGATTACCAAGAGCAAACTATTCAGTCGAGCAGAGAAATAGCAGATAATTATATACAATCACAAAAGGAGATCATCAATTCACTACAGTCGGCATGGGTTCCTTTTACTGAAAATGCATATGGAGTGTTTTGGAATTATTGGGTATCACCCAGAAGAACAACTGAGATCTATGCACGAGCAGTTAGCAGTGTAGCAGATAATACAATCGCTATGACAAGATTAGTAAATAATGCGGTATTTGCAAATATGGAAGCATTCAGGACACTTATTCAACATGAAAGAGATAATGCAAAAGAATTATCCAGAATAAATGTTAATATTGCAAAAACATTTGAGCAGACCTCAAGAGATACTACAAGGAATTTCACTTCATAAATCAAGCAGGGCTAGACTAAAAGATTAGCAAGGAGCCTCGCTCCTGTTATTTATATTTATTTTTGCATCCACCATTAATACAACAAGTACCTGAATGATTTACAAGTGATTTCGATATTTTACATCGTAAAACTAAACAATCTTAAGCAATATAAAGAATTTAAATTGTATATGGACCTCATCGATGTTTTCCTACCATATCCTTACAATAAAAGATCATATCTATCACATAGATTTTCAATCTTCTTATCAACTAGTTTAAACTTGAAGTTATAAATCATGTCTCTGCTAACAATACACATCCGACTAGCCAAAAGAGAAGAACGATCCATCATTCAGAATCTGCACGATAGGTAAAGGCCTGTTGTGTCCATAGAAATGATGAGTTGCCGCCATGTAATAGTAGTAATAGGTATAGCTTCAGTTCAAGAGAACTGGAGTACTCCGCAATCGTACGGCGGTAAGGGCAAACCAAAGGGCTGCTTTGGAACCTACTAGAAGCTGCCTTAATAGGAAAGCCACATGTCTTTGAGAGCTAGTCGGAATTTATTGCTATTAGTAGAGCAGATCAAAAAGCATCCATGATGTTTAATTCCTTGAGATAGTGGATGGTGAAAAACATATTCTGATAAATACATCCAAAGTCCTGTCAGCTAGGAATCTCTACAAGTTATGTTTCACTGCCAAAATCACGCGTGATTATACCTTGTGTTTTCACCAGAGGGTGTTCCTTGTTATGTATTATCCAGTGCCTAGGACTTTTCGTTAATATTAGCTGCATACTGCTTTGCTTCATTACCTAGATCTCTCGCTATGGGACTAATTCCATTTAGTGCCTTATCTATTCCTCTAAAAACGCTTGAAATAAATACATTCCACCCTAGCCCAATCATAGATAGAATTATTATTGTTAAGATAAAGGTTAAAAAAATCCAAGTTAGTAAACCCATATAATTTTGTTAGCCATTAGATTATCTTAAAGATTATTGAAGTATGATTTCGTATGTTAAATAAAGACTCATTACATAATGAACTGGTCTAGTCAATAGTCCTTATCAAATTTATGTATGGACGTATTGCATTGAATTCAGCTGCTGTGAGA
>DATDNG010000097.1:0-2105 GCA_036518375.1 Nitrososphaeraceae archaeon
ACAAAATCTGGCAAAATCTAAGGCTTAACTTCGATGTTTGTGGTACAGTTGTCGATAATATGACAGTAGATTCAAAATCTAGTAGTCCTGTAAATAAGAGTACCTCAATAGATGTAATTGACGAGACAATAGTATCCACTAGAAGAAAAAAGTAGAATAATTGCTAGGAAGAAATTGTTAAAAATGGAACCATCATCACCGCCGTATAAGCATTCTGAGAATGATGATAGTAATAATCCTTCTCCCTCTAATATGTATACCTCATTACCTTCCAATTCTGTAAAAATCCCTAGTTATGCATGGAAGGTACTAGCTATTCTAAGCTGCATTGCTACCATGGTAATGTACGCAGAAACAATGCTGATACCAGCTATTCCAGATCTCATAAAATATTTCCATGTGTCTTATAGTATGTCTTCATGGATTCTTACAGCATACCTGGTGTCCGGTGCTGTTATGACTCCGATAGCCGGCAAATTATCAGATATCTATGGTAGAAAAAAAATATTACTTATCATTATGGTGATTTATGCCCTAGGCGTTTCTTTATCAGGATTTGCAGCAAACATTTACTTTATGTTAATTGCTAGAGCAATCCAAGGAATAGGAATGTCTATGTTTCCTATAGCATTTGGTATTGTAAGAGATCAATTTCCAAGGGAAAAAATATCGATTGGTCAAGGAATAATCACCTCTATGTTTGCATCAGGTGCAGTGATAGGATTAGCAGTGGGAGGAATTATAGTTCAAGATTATGGATGGCGTGCTACATTCTTTACAATAATACCTGTTGCGATTGCTCTTCTTTTGATAATTCGACGATTTATTCATGTAAACGATGAAGTACAAGAACAAGGGCAGTTTTCACAGCAAAGAATTGTACAAGGAATTAATAACGTTATCAAGACAGATATGAATAATAATAATAAAAAATTAGCAAATCAAATTGATACAAAAGGTGCAATAACATTAGCTGCTACGGTAACTTTATTCTTATTGGTATTAACATTCATTGAAACAGCTGGCGGTAGTAGTATTGACACTGCTGACATGAATAGTGCTAATGGCAATAACAATAACGATAAATCTCTAACTCAAGTTCTACTACTACCTTTCCTTATTATAGTAGGAATTATTTCATTCACAATGTTTGTCATTGTAGAAAGACGATCTAAAAACCCATTGGTAGATTTCAAGCTAATGCTCAATAAGTCAATACTTCCTGCAAATTTGATTATAATGCTTGTTGGATTGTCTATGTTCATGATTTTTCAAACAATACCAATCTTAGTAAGAAATCCTGGGCCAATTGGATTTGGCGAAGATGCAATCAGTACTGGAAAAGTACAACTGCCATTTGCAATAATACTTCTAATATTTGGTCCAACTTCTGGATTTATAGTATCAAAATTAGGCTCATTAAAACCAATAATACTTGGCGCTTTTATAACGACTGCAGCTTTCATTGGTTTACTCCTATTCCATTCAACTGAGTTATTGGTTTCAACAAACCTTGCAATATTATCGACTGGATTATCCTTGACTAGTGTCGGAGCTATGAATGTCATTATACTCTCTACACCGAGACAATTCACTGGCGTATCGTTGGGAATGAGTACACTTATGAGGATCATAGGTAGTTCAATAGGTCCAGCATTGGCAGGAATGTATATGCAAACACATCAATCATTATTACATATCAATGGAATAGCACTATATTTTCCATCATCTGGATCATTTAACCTTATATTCCTCAGCGCGGTGGTATTCTCAGTTGGTTCAATAGTGTTAGCAATAATATTAAGACAAAGAGTTCTAAAAATGGCAATACCAAATCTGGCCTAGAGGACCAATCACTCTTCTTACAGCACATTCAAGGGTATCTCGTCGAAGCATATTATAGCGGTCATCATCTACAATATGCCTTTACTTTCAACTCCAAATGATAATTTTATACTGGTAATCTATATTATTTATTCAACTCGCTGTTATGAAAGATCTTAACTCATTTTCGATTCCCATTATTATTTGTATAATTCAAAACCATTCATCATCGGCATTTTAAATTTAGATTAATAGGCGAGAGTATAAATTCTCCATTGCTA
>DATDNG010000098.1:0-2102 GCA_036518375.1 Nitrososphaeraceae archaeon
GCTCTGTATATCTTATTATGTCGTAAGGAGTATCTAAATTGAGAGGATGGCGTAGACATTGTGCCTAGAAAAATCAGCTCTGTCCTACTATCATTATTGTGTTTTCCTAAAGACCTCTGGTAATCTCTTTAACGCAGGAGATTTAGGGTCTATATCAAAGGCTTTGTTTGAATAATATTTCGCTCCAGTATAATTTCCAATATTATATAGTGCCTGAGCTTTGAAGACCAGACCATCAAGATGGTTTGGGTCGATTTTAAGAGCTTTGTCAAGGTAAATTATGGCCTGTGTATAATTACCTAATTCATTTAATGACCATCCTTTACCATCCAATGCATTTACGTAATTAGGATCTATTTTAAGAGCCATGTCGTTATTGCTTGACTAAAATTTCCCATTCTATTTAATGCATCACCTTTGCTCACCCAAGCTTGTTTATCTTTAGGATCTATTTTAAGAGCCATGTCATATGCCGTTATTGCTTGACTAAAATTTCCCATTCTGTTTAATGCATCACCTTTGCTCACCCATTTACTGCCTTCAGCAACAACCTCTGTATTACCATTAATAAGGATACAAAGAATAGCTACAAATACTATTGATATAGTATATTTGCTAACGGTTTCCATATATTCTAATTTAAAACTATTGTATTTTCTTATATATAATACACATTATTTAATGTCCGGTATATCAGTCAGTGCTTTTTAATGGGTCCTGTGAATAAAAAGGTGAGAAATAAAGAAAGTGTTAAATGAAAAAGAACCGACATCCGTAGTAGCAAAGGATGAAGGAGGAAAAGAAGCAGTAACTAGATCCATGGATGTTATACCTCTATTCTATAAAATCCCCAGCTACAAATGATCCTTTGTTAGGCCAGTATTTGGTATCGTCTTCTCTTTTGGATACTAATAGTACCAAAGTCATAACCAACAATCTAGTCGAGAAATTTGACACTAATAGTCATGTAAGTATTCAGAAGCAAATCGGACCGCCATTGATACAGTATTATGAAAATGAGTCAGCATTTAATCTGTCCAAATGCCACGAGATTAGAGGTTGTCCTGTATGGTTTAGATCGGAATCAAGTTTGACACTCATTTTAATCATCATTGGTAATGTCTCTGAATCTACTGGTATACCTGCTGCTCAATGGAGAAAATGATTCTGCAACTCCAGTTCAGCAAACGTTTCTCCTACAACAAAGGCTTACTGATGTAAATCATCCTGATCTTATGTTGATAACTTATCCCAATCTGGGACATTTCTTCTATCCCTTATCTCAGTGGTCGCTGAAAGCAGACCAATTGAACCCTATGTCTTAGCTGATCTGTATGCATGGCTTGAATCTCATTCTGGATTTACACATTCCTTTGCTACTAGTATTACTGTCTCTGTTATAGGAGCAAATACAAGTTCCTCTAGTAAAAGATGATATTAAAGAAAATCTTTACAAGTCCTTTTGGTTTTTCTTCTCCTACTGCCGATTTATAACATCAGGTTCAGGTAGTTTTTGTTACTCAGACAAGTCGAATAACTGTTTATGAATACGAGAATGTTTAATATATTTATCTTGGGGCACTAGACCTTCCGATACCATAGGAATCTTCCCCGTCACGGTATTGTTTCTGCTCTTAATTCATCTTCTCTTGTAATCCCGTGCTTGTCCTTTTCTTGTTGCATAGATTTCGGAGTAATCTTTGATACATGGCAACTACATTCGCATTTGTGATTGTTCCCCAAGTCAATAGTACAATCGTCATGCACGGATTTCTTGCAATCTGCTGAAATCATCACTTAATCTTAATGGTCATTCTTATTTATTAAAGAGACTTCTTTTGGCAGTCCGGTTTTTTCCAAGCTGCCTTTTCAAGAGTTCATTTGCTATAGACAATTATATCGAGAAAATGGTAGATGCCGTCCCTGCAACTAAGGCTAATGGGTTGATTGATTTACTGGAAATACTGCTTTCTTCCTCCTTAACAGACAGGATTATGAGAGCAGCAGTGTAAAATCCAAGTATTAGCTTTTGTATGCTATATCTAAGAACGTCATAGAGTCCTTCCTCTAGGTAAGCATCGGATTTAATTATTCAGTATTCT
>DATDNG010000099.1:0-2818 GCA_036518375.1 Nitrososphaeraceae archaeon
CTTTGTATACTGGTGTTTTATTAGCGTAGCCTTAAATGAAGGGACAGCAGAAGTCTTGGAAAATTCCCTAATATGTACAATCACATTTGCTGCGTGCTTTAGGTATATTCCACCTATTGGCCTTGGTATTATTCCTCTTGCTGTAGTATTTGAGTCACCAGTACATATTAGAGCTACCTTATTTTTTGCACAAGCTTTGGATATTATTCCTATGACCTGCTTTAGGGTATTGGCAGTTTCCATCTTATTTTTTGATTCTTTGAAGAATTTTGTTATACGATTTACTACAAGCAGCTTGATGTCCTTGTTAGATGTTATTAGGTCAGCAACCTGTTCTGCAACCACCAGCTGATGCTGCTCATTATAAGCTGGATGTACATAGAGGTTCTTAAAAACAATCTTTGGATCTATTCCTGCACATTTTGCCGCAACTCCTATCTTCTCTGGGCTGAGCGCTAACGACTTTCTAGCAGCATCATTGTAGTAATAATCTGTATTATTAAAACAAACACCCATAGACTCAAAGCCATGTTTTTGTTTTGTTGGCAGCACGCAGTTGATAAGAAGTCTATACATCATTGCATCCAATATAGCATGGTTGTTACCATAAAATAGATAGAATATACCTTCTTGTATGCCATCTACAAGTGAATCAAGATCTGCAGAGCCAGAAGTCATCTTTAAGGTGTTTCTGTGTTCATTGAATTTCTCTAGTGCAGAGTGCATTTCAAATGAAACTTGAGTTAATTGGATTGGGTAAAGGGACATTAGCAATAGGTCACTCCTCTTCTCTCCTTCTCTCACATTCGATTCATTCTATGATAGCTGCACCTGATTAGGAAAGAACCATAGCTCATCATGAACAAACATAATTGAGCCTTTAGCTGTAACATTCCTTCCATACAACTTTTGTCATATTTCCTCTAAAAGTTGGCTTTGAATATTCGCATGCTTGGAAGTAATCAGCTCTTCTAATTCCAGCTTTGCAGATCCAATCTTTAGGTCTTGTTGTACTATTGCTTTTGTGATAACATCATCCATTTGTGATTTGAGGTTATACTTTTTATTTTCAATGAACTTTTGTACGTTTGCTCGGATAAGTAAAGAGTCATTACCAAAAAAGCACATGCTTGGAGGATAAGTAAAGACATTATCAGAGTTCATCATTTTTACTTTTAATAGAGGAATCTCATCAGGCGAGATATCAATGCCATAGATCTGCTTCCAGAATTCAACCAATGTCCTACCGTCTGTATCTGAGACCTGATGGCTGCCTGCTTTTTTTGTGATAACATCAACAATACTGCCATAATTCCCAGATGGAGCAACAACCACTTTGTTTCTATATGTTAGCAAGTTACGTACTATAGCATTTGCAGTTGCACCACGCTCTCTTCTTAGCCTAACGTAATCAAGCACACTTTCTCTTACATAAGCTTGAGGAGTTGCCTCAACTGTGGCTTTTGTCACTCCATCATTATTATCTTCTTTTCGTATATTCAGCTTAACTGAAAATCCAAGATATAGCTTAGCCCTTTCACATCTATAAAGGGAAATAGGCTCTTCTAAAAGATAAATCCCTTGCATCATCCTCATTCCAGTAGCTTTTTTGATGCTAATGTCAAGTGCTTTTGCGATCATCCTCTGGATTATCTTTCTATCTTCTACATCACAAGTTTTCAATGGTCTTTTAACAGATTCAGAGAACTTTTGTTCCTCTTCCTCATTACCATCTGGAGGAAAATAGACGAGGTTTCTTCCATCGGTTACTATGAGTTTCCCATTACTTCTATATGAAGAGGAAATGTTTTCTGTTACTGCCTCTATTACCTCAATGTTATCAGGAATCTTTAGTGTGAAGACTGAAGATGGTTGTTGTTGTAACTGGTTATTGTTATTGTTATAGTTGTAGTTTTGTGTTGGGGATTTGTTATTATTATTACTATTATTATCCTGTGATGCAAGTAATACTAATTCGCTTAGATTTCTGTGCAACACATTCGACGCAATATCTTTTGTCATCACCATCTTAATTGAACCTGAGCCATCATATAGCCTGGAAGATACTCTAAGGTCCCAACTCCAGCCTTCCTGTTGAAGACATTTATTGGGACAAAAATCATAGATTATTGATCTGCATTTATTACATCTTTTGACCAGACCAGAGTTGCTATGTATTGTAGTTATTACTCCCTGCAAAGTAATGCTTCTAACTGGCCTTTTTATCGACTCTATTGTTGGATTCCAGATAAAGTCTCTGTAATCTTCAACATTTTTGGCATCTATCTTTGTATGCTCTGTTATGACAAGTATAACTGATTTATCTAAGGGAAATTCATGTACGTATGCAGAGTTAAATTTGTAGATAGAGTTTCTTATTAAAGGATATTGTATTTTGTGACTAACAAAAGGAACCTTGAAAGTCGAATCTTCTATTATCCCAGAGAATATCATCTTACTTCCAAGGGCATCCTGTCTTTCAATAGTCTTTAGATAAACTATTCTTGCAGTGGTTGAAATGTATTTTCCCGGAATTAATTCAGATAATGTTACAAGAGGATTTGGCTGCTGAGAAGAGGGAGGTACTGGTATTGTTTGCGGGTCAGGATAATCTCTTTCCTGAGGAATAGTTTTTAATATATCGCCGGTTGTCATATTATACTATATCACTACCATCCTGATTCACTACTCTCTACTGCCTTCGTCTTCTCTTCATCATCGGCAGCAGAATTTTCTACTCCTTTTTCACCTATTGTAAACCTCATTTGGTCATATGCATGATGTGGTGAATCAACCATTATTGCTATTCTATCATGGC
>DATDNG010000100.1:0-9261 GCA_036518375.1 Nitrososphaeraceae archaeon
AGAAAGATAGGTCCAGTATAACAAGGATTGAAACATGCTACAGGGCAAAAATGCATCATACTCATTATATGGATCTAGAATACAAATGAGAGTTGGTTAGAATATTTTTCAGCTTGCAAGATCATCTCTCATGTCCTGCCTGATGATAATAAGTGATGACAATGGATCATGAACATGAACTTTTCTAAGAGATAGGCATCTAGTAAAGAAATGGCTACATCTTATTTATGACAATCGCAATTTAGAAAAGAAAAACTATTAACCAAATAAAAAATGTGAGATAATTATTGGCCATGGACTTTCAATACTTATATGTAAATAATTTTCGTATTCGTTATCTTGATACACAATCTACATGTAACGCTATACTATTAATTCATGGTTTGGGCGGATCGATAGAAAGTTGGATCAATAATATCAATGCAATTTCTAAACAGCAGCTTAGAGTAATTGCACTTGATCTTCCAGGCTTTGGTTTTAGCGATAAACCAAAAATTAATTACACTATTAGTTTTTATACAACATTCGTTGCGAAGTTCATCAAGCGTTTAAAATTACGTTCATCTGTGTCTATTGTAGGTTGTTCTCTGGGCGGTCAGATTGCAGCAGAAGTTGCATTAAATCATCCCAATTTAGTTTCTAAACTTGTATTAATAAGCCCAGCAGGTGCGTTACCTGTTTCATTTAGAGGAACTCCTGCACTACGTAATTATGTTGATATACTAAAAGCAGAGACATTGCAAGAAGCAAAGAAAGCTCTTTCATCTGTAGACAATGGCCCTGTCGATGATACTTATGCACAAAACTTTTACAGTAAATTATTAACATCAGGTGCCAAAGAGGCGTTTATCTCTGCTTTAAATGGCAGTGCCCATGCGCCAAGACTAAGTAGGCGTTTACATAAGATAAAAGCAGGGACATTACTGATTTGGGGCAAGGACGACCGAATAATTCCAGTAAAATTTATTGAACCTTTTGTAAAGATGGAAAATTGTAGGATAATTCTCCTTGAGAAATCTGGCCATGTACCTTATATCAGCAGATCGGCGCTTTTTAATAAAATTGTGACAGATTTTATTAAAGACCAAAATGAAAATTTGTAAAAATTTGATATAAATTTGATTGTTTTACTATGAATAATGGCTTCTCTGTTAATGTGTTATTGGCTTGTTTTCTTGAAGTCCGTTTTATGATGTTTTATAACCTCATAACCAATTTCTGACTTGTTAATATTATTTGTTCCAAAAACCAATGTGCAGAAAACAAGAGGGTTTTGATGTCAATTTTCACTTTCTTGTATGTCCATGCAATCTTTGGGCTATAGAAAACCAAGAGTGATTTCTATTTGACTTATTTGACCGACCATTTGACCATTCATTTGACCTATTTGACCAAATCTTAATATCGTAAAGTTGCATGTTACAATAGAAACATCATGCCTGCCAAATTTCGAGATCCCATTGGGTCGCTAGTGATACAACAATGGCTTCATGGTAGACCGCGTAATGATATTGCTTCTCAAAATGGCACAAGCTCAGGAGCAGTCACAAATATTGTTAGGGACTGGAGGTATAACTTGGGATTTGCTTTATATGTCAAGAGCAAATAAATAATGTTAAATTAATGTAATTCTCTCTCTAATCTATTCATCTTTTGCATCATCTCCAAGCTGTTTGATTTGAGTTTGTCTACTTCTGTCCTAATACTGACAACTTCCTTTGGTGTCTTCATTGATTCTTTGATCAAGTTTATGCATTCTTCAGCTATTCTTCTTACTCTATAGTCCGAGTCATGCTCAGTCACCCATGCTAATTCAGCAATTGCCTTTGGCTCCTCTGCATCAGCAAATGCTCTACAGGCATTAATTCGTACTCGGAACCATTTATCAGTTAACAAATTCTTGAGATGATCAAATACTTCGTGGTTTTCATGTACAAATTTACCCAAAGAGAAAGTAGCAGTCTCCCTCACTCTATGATTATTTCCATATCTGCTTTTTTTAATCAGTAATGTTGCAATTTCCTTGTCGCCTATAAATTCTTTCAAACCAGTCATTGCTCCTTGGGCTACAATGTCTTGGAAACTAGCTGTTTCAATTGCCTTTTTCAAGATAGGAATTGATTGTCTGTTCTTTATTTTGCCAATTGCGGTTGCTGCCTCTGCTTCTACAAAATAACTTTGGTCTTTATGTAACAATATGGATTTGAACAAATCAAACGAATCTTCCTTTTTGAATTCACCTACCGCACGTACTATTGCCCGCTTAATCTTTGGATGCTTTATAGCAGAAGAACAAAGGCATCTCTTTAAGGCCATATATGCTGAATCAGATTTAATTGATCCTAGCGTCTTTGCCGCTTCTACAGATACTCCCCAAAACCGATCTTCCATTACTGTTTTTTGTAATGATTCTATTATATCTTCTGAAGAATGATCCTTCAGGGCACGAGCTGATTGTATTCTCTCAATTACTGTTCGGCCATTTTGTAGTTGTCTGATAAGCATTTCTTTTGGAGCTTTCAAAGACAATGTCTTTAGTACCTTGAATTGTGGATCAATTGAAAACCATTCTATTTCTTTTCCCTTCTTATCAATTGGAATTTGGAAGACATTTTCTTTTTCGAATATGTTAAAAGTGTGAATCTCCTCTTCCTCTTGTTCTCCTCCTCTTCCTCTTCCTTCTTCATTTTTTCTGTCAGGCACAGAAAAAACTAATTTTATATCAAGATTAAATTCAAAGTTCTCGCCATCTTGTGATTGTTCAATTTTCAATTTTACAATTTTGGAATCTGCAGAAAACTCTATTTTGAGCTCAGGATGGCCCGCTCTAAAAATCCACTGATCAAAAAATTGTTGTAAACTTGCTCCTGATTCCAACTCAAGAACTTTACGTAGATCATCAGTTTCAGCTACGCTATTGGCATATCTTTCCAGATAGGTCTTTAGAGATCTCTTAAAGTATTTGTCACCTATATAATTTCTGAGCATATGTAGAATGCACCCGGCCTTTTCGTATGTATGTCTATCAAATAGATCATCTGGATGTTTGTAGATTTTAGTTACAATTGGTCGCTTGTATCGACTATTAGCCTCATCAAAATAGTCGTCGGCTGTCTGCGTCATATAATATTGGAATTCATCAATTCCCCTGCTAGATTCCCAATACAATGCTTCACAATATGTTGCAAAGCCCTCATTAAGCCAGATATGCTGCCAATCTCTACAAGTCACTAAGTCACCAAACCATTGATGAGCAAGCTCATGGGAAACTAGATGATCGCTAGTATAATCAAGGTGAGCTTTTTTGTCATGTAAAGTGTCTATCGTTAACGTCGTGCAGCTTGAGTTTTCCATGCCACCGTACATAAAATCTTCAACTGTAACTTGCGAATACTTGCTGTATGGATATTTCGTATCAAAGTATTCTTCAAAAAACCTGATCATATGCACTGTATGTTCAAAAGATCTTTCTGCATAATTTTTTTTATCCTCAGGTATATAATAAAGCAACTCAATGCCGTGATTATATGTCTCCCGTCTCTCAACAAACTTTCCTATAACGACTGAGGTAACATATGCTGAATGTGGATTTGGTTCCGCCCAAGTAAAGACTCTCTTCTCCTCTTCGTGCCTTTTTCCTTTTTCATTCACTTTATTATTGTATTCTCCTCTTATCCATCGGTGGACTTTTGCTACCTGCAAGTTGCCATTAGAAATTGCAATAAATTTTCTAGGAACAATAACTGAAATCTCGCTTTTAAACTTAACCAGTGGATGATCAAGACACGGAAACCAGTATTTTGAATCAATTGTTTGGCCTTGAGTCCAAGCTTGTAAATTCTTCTTTGGGTAATGTTCATCGGGTTCGATAAAGTAAAAACCTTTTCTTGGCTTTGCTGAATATACAATAACAATACGAAAAATGGTTCCTTCCGACAATACTTTGTCAAGTTTGATAATGAGTTTATCTCCATACTTACGAAAGTTCAATCTTTTAGTACGATTGTCGCTATCACTATCATCTGCTGTAGCGGCAGCAGCAGCAACAACGACATCAATATAGAATACTGACTTTATATGAAGTTCACAAATATCGAGTATAATTTCATCTAAATCTTGAATTGTAATAATCTCAAGTTGTTGCTCACAGCTAATGGTTTTTAATTTAAAATCTGGTTCTATAGAAAGTTGCATATGGCTAATAGTAAACGATAATGATGGAGCATAGTGTGTTTTGCTACCAGGTAACTCAAACTTCTTGATGTTATGGCCATTATCTTCTTGCATGGTTACTGATGACTTTATCTCTTTTTTGATAAGATAAAGGTTCTGTATGTTCAATATATATTGCTATATTTATTTTTCATAAGTATAATTTTCTATATATAGCAGCCATTATATTACTTATCATATTAAAGGCATTTATCAGAGCTACAAGTTTTTCATATATTATGAGCATCATGCATGCAGTATTTATTATGTAATATAATACCGGTTTCTAATATCACAGAATCTTCACAAAAAGTTCTTTCATTGTTCTTTCCAATGATTGCAGATTTTTTGTCTATAATGATACAGTCGATCTTATTTTTTATACCATTCAGGATGAGTATTCTTTAGAATTTCAAAATACTTTGTAGGCTGAATTATTGCGACAGAATCTGATGTAAACCCAGATGTTTGTTTCGTAGAATTAGCAGTAGTGGTGGCGATGGCTCTTGGGTGTATAATATTAATTAGATTGTATGTTGGTGTTTTGTCAGGCTCAAACTTTAATCTCCAATATGCCATTCCCCACACATGCATGTCTTCAAGCTTTTTCACAATATAATTTGCTTGCGTCAAGTTCATGTCACTATTTGCAGGATCCAAAGAGGTACTATAACCACCAGAAGAACCTGCATAAGAATTCTTTTTACGAGCTACAACACTCCATTCACCAGCGTATAGCGGCACTTTAGCAATTTGACCTGCTTTTGCAAATACATCAAGCCTTTTTCCTTCTAATCTAGTAGGAGTGGGTAAATCATATACATCAAATTTAAATGCAAAATTACGATTACCATATGCGTTGGTATTGGTTGCAGTAGTGTTTTTATCACTACTATTACCAGCATCAACGGTAGAAGTAGTAGGAATTGTCCTTGCTATATTCTCTGCAGTCACACCTATCGTTTGATTATCAAGATCCACAGGTGTTGACATGCTAAATATAATTGTCTTTGGAGTTATCTTTCTTAAAATATCAGTCATAAATGTATTATATTGACCCAATTTGTCCCACTCATCTATTTTATGAACTTGGGATTCTCCCAATATTTCATAACCCAAAGTACTTGGATGTCTTTCTACCGTATTTACGACCTTCTTTAATAAGTCAGCCTGTAATGCCCAACCATCATCTCCATTAGTATCTTTTATATTCCTATCTAGCCAGTTGGTCCACCATATCTGCGCTACTTTTGATTTTGGGGAGCCACCGCTACCGTATGGATATAACGAAAGAGAATGATTATTGCTATCATTTTTGAATAATAATGAAGGAAAACCAACGCCATTTTTTGGATCTAGCCAAGAAGAAGTATGGAATTGGTGATTAGCATATACAACATGTATATTATATTTGTCTGCTGTCTTGGCAACAGTATTTAACTCATCAATAAACTGATCAGGACTTCTAATATAGGACTCCCAATAGAATACATAACGCACGTGGTTCATACCCGATTGGGATATCAATCGAAAGCTGCCTTCATAATAATTGGAAGGAAAATAAGGAATAGTAAAGTTTCTTGTCTGGGGCATACTAGTATAATATCCTTGCATATCAACTCCCACATAGGGGACTATATTATCACGACTACTCTTGTCAGCAGCAGTATTAGCAGTAGGATTAGTTAAGATGGAGACGCTTTTGGCTCCACTGATATCATAAGCATTATTTTTGTTGTTATTGATATTATTGATAATAGAATTGCTCTCCCCATAAGCAGTATGTGCTGCATAAGAGAATGATCCGTGGGCTCCAGAAATGGCAATCAATATTATAATAATCAGTGATGCAAAGTAGAAAATACCTATTTCTTTTAATAGCATGTTAATTTTTGTTAAAGCCACTTTTATAGTATATGAACATTGAGTAAAATTATCACAAAACTTTTTGAAAATGCGTGGTGATAAAGAGGTTGTACTGCACAAGATATACTCTGCTTTCCCTCTACGATATAGATTGTAGATGAATTTGTATCTAAATATAGAGTATAATCTTAAGGCACATCTAAATTTGATGCCGCAGTACAAGTCATCCTAAACCGATAGTTTAGATATTCATTGTTCAGAAGAAGCTGTGACGATCTTATCAATTAATTGTTAAATGGAAGAATAAAAGGCTTAAACTCTGGCTTACTACTAACAGGCTCGCCTCTTGATTTACTGATACCTTCATCATAATGATAATTATTATTATGAGCTGATGATTTGCTACTGCTCCGATGATCGGTTGATATTATCTTAATTCTATTGTTATCAGCTTTACCAGTTGACTGACTACTGCCAAGATAAATTAACTTGCCGTGTGTTGACGTCTTGTGTTTGAAATTCGCAGTTGTGCTATCTCCTTTTGTACTATTGTAGTCTATTGTTGTAGGTGGATGGTATTGCTTTGTAGAAACACTTGTGTTTGTTGCTGTTGCCGATTGTGATCCAGTAACATTTACACTATAATACGATGGTACACTTGGATTATTACTACAGACATGTTTAGCTGTAATTTTATTATAAGATCCTGGTTTTATAGTGGTATATTTAGAAGTAAGTACAAAGTTCCACTTTGAATAATCTGCTGATCCACCTGGGCCAGTTCCAGTGGCTAGTTGATATGGTTTTACACTATTTGTAATAACAGATACCTGGCAATGAGATGTTGCTGTACCATCAGTATTATCACCTGTTATACCAGACACTACAAGATCTTTACCTATTGGTACTTGTTGACCCTTTGCAGGAAATGTTATTTTTACGGTATGTAATTTTGGAATTGATGTTGACGATGACGATGATGGCACTTGCTGCATATTAGTTGTTACCTGCTGAGCATATATTACATTAGTAGCAGATAAAATTGTAAAAAGAATTATGCCAAGAACAGAAAGTGTTATAACAATTGAAATGTTATAAGTCATATACTTGTCAATTAATGTTGCTGATACTTTATATGATGATGGTTTAAGAATATCATAACTAAGATTAAAGTGATTCTGAACATATTTTTTTATAAATAATTATATCATTCCAGTGCATCTCCAAGATTATTATTAAGTACAATAGCTAATATTGAATTGTTCAAGTGTGATGAAGAAACTAGAGTGGACCGAGTTGCTAAATGTTCGCGAGATATTTTACTTCATTTTGTATACCATTACTCATCTAGACTATCTCCTATTATTTACAGGATTATACGCTGTACGTATTCTATCTGCAGCTTATACAAACATACCTAATCAATTTATCATATCGTTTAATTGATTTTGAAACACTAATATAACATATATGAGGAGTGGCTGATTAAGCACACTTAATTTAGTCAATCAACAGTTGGGAAGAAGTCTCAAATGTTCTAAATACTATCTAACATACAGTATTCCAGGTCTCAATGCTCTTATTATCATTTGTTATCAATTTTTGTTATTGCTGGTATCTGTCGTTGTCATCTATTATATCGACTTTCAGTTAACATTTTAGTTAAGGCATACTATTGATTTAACTCATGCAAAGAAGGCAGTGTAGTTTAAAAGAAGAGGAGGATTAAATGTACATGGGAAGAAAGATCATTCATGGAGAAGAGAAGAAGAAAAGCAACCATCCTAGAAAATGAGCCTCCTGCCATCTCCAATGAATTGCATCATCAGCTTTTTGCATCCAAAGCAGCAAAATGATTGAACAAATATGAATTAAAAGAAGAATGGTAAAAGCTAAAGAAAATGACTTTGATATCGATAGAAGAAGCAAAGACTAGACTGGCAGATTGCAATGTACTATTAAAATACATGGTATTTCTTCAAAAGAATGGATTATCAGATTGTGGCAAGGGTCAAATTATAGGCCAAGCATCATTACTTCAGGAATATCTCAAAGAAGAAGAGCAACGAGGAAACAAACAATGGGATACTGACAAATCATCTCAGCAACAGAAAGAACAACATAAGCATCAAACAATATCAAAAGATGCAGACAAAGTAGGAAAAACAGTAACAGAAACATTTCAAGATAATTCTACTAATAACACTTCTGAATCTAAATTAGGCCTTTTGAGACAAGTTGAAGGTGTGATTGATAAAACTAAAGACACAACGGCAGAAGATGATGAGCTTAGTGAACACTGGCTCAACGAGCAAGTACATCAGACATTAATACAGCCAATACGAACTACTACAAGAGAAGATGACTATGGTAAACGGCAGCCGCAAATTGGTGGAGTAACAATAAACAAAGAGGCAGAACAATCATGGATTAACAAAATAAAAAAAATGACTGAAGTAGAGAATTGGCGATCATGGCAATAGGTATAAATTATGAATTAATCTAGTGCTGTAGAAATAGTATTGACATAAAATTGTCATATTCTTCAGTGCAGTAATAAAAATGATAGAGATGCTGCTTTTGATGCCAGAGATGCATGGACTTTCTAATAAAATATGATGAGAACAGTCGAAATCTGATTGGTTTGTAGAGTCGAATACAAGAACTTTTAGTTTGGAACTAGGAGATTTCTTGTCATACCTCACAACGTTTTATTCCTCCTATCGCTAGCCCAAAATCAGAATACTTGGTCACTCAAGGCCATTGTTAAGTCAATATTTTGGAGTCATAACATATTTAATATTCATTATAAATTGATTATATTAGGATGAAGATCGTAAATGAATATGCGTGCTAGCATTTTTGTTTTGATATTTTTATCGTCATTGCTGATAATTTTAGGACAAATTGATTCAAATAAAGAAGTAAAAGCGCAACAAGGAGCACCCACTACCAATAACACTAGCTGCATTAGCTATGATCCTGTGCGAATACTAATCACTGTCTCATGCAAATCTGCTACTTTGACTGATATATACAATCAGCTACAAAATCCTGATGTTTTAAATAAGGACCCACAGCATCAAGGTGTATGGCTGCTAAATGCAAATATAACCATAAACAAAGGTTCTACTCTAACTATTGATCCTACTGATACTACATGGCTAAAGATACTTGCAGATG
>DATDNG010000101.1:0-2834 GCA_036518375.1 Nitrososphaeraceae archaeon
AATGATTTATGTCACTTATATGACCTGTTAACAAACACTATTGTAGTTGATGATGCTATCAGGTTTGTAGCAGAACAGGGTAGATCTGATCACAATATAGAAAATTATCAAAAAGAAGAAAGAGCTGAAGAAAAAATGATAACAAACAAGGTTTTCTAATAATCGTAAAAACTTTGCTGAAATGCTCAGAGAAATACTAGAGGCTAAAATAAACAAGTGCAGAAGAGAAATACGATATTCAGTTATTCCTATGGAAGCACATAGGCTGCAGGCCCAAATAGTGGCATTACAATGGGTCCAAGGACTGAAACAGCATATAATTATCAACAATGAAGACAGAGACAACAAGATACTGATATAGAGAGAGTAGATAGTTACATCGAATTCTCTGGCAGTCCATCTAGTGCTCTGTATATTCAATCTGTCCAGCTTGGGGTGTGCACATTGTATATATAATAAATAAATAAGGTTAAGCTGCTTATTGCTAAAGTGATTACATTTGGATATGACAGATTCCTGATTTGTTCAATGCTTGTCATTTTTACTATAGTTATTTTAAGTTACAAAGCCAACTTTGAGAGGTCAATGGATTTGACAGCAGTAGCTACAAAAAATAATCAGCTTAATACCTTAAGTACAGTTACATACCAAGTGGCACTACAGAAAAGAGGAAACATTTCTTCAAATGAGACAGACGACATCAAAGCTATCAGAAATTCAGTCTCCGAAGAAGTTCAATTATTAAAAAACATGACGCAGGGATTTGCAAGGGTGTCCACTCAAGCTTCGTTTGCAGCTTTAGGTGTCTTTCTTTTGGGTTTAACATTGGTCTTGTATGGATTGAGGCTTACTGTTAGAGCAACGGCAAAGGAAACAAGCATATACTTCAAGGTCATGATGTGGGCGTTAATTGCGCCTGTTATTGCACTTATCGTGATCTACCAGTTTGGAATTCTAACAGGAATTACTCTCGGATTTGTTAATACGAACGAGCCCTTCTTCTTCATATCACTCCTTCTCTGGATTCCTGCTGGTATAATCATATTTTTGTTAATAGCCGAAAAAAGAGTATTGGCTGGGTACCACAAAAAACAACCATAGATCTCTAGTCGGGCATCCAGTAAGGCAAATATTGTCAACCATGAACAAACGATAAAGACTCTGTTAGGCATGATTGATTGATTGATTGATCGATTGATTGCCATCAAATGCAAATGATCTAGACCAGTCGGGAGGAGTGGTATTGTGAGCGGAAAAATCAAGGCATGATCCTGCATTCAATCTATTGAGGTAAGTTGCTGTGAAAGAGCTACCAGAACCATCAGCGTCTGCTGCTATTGCTAGTAGAGTCATATTTGCAGTGACTATGAACAGCCCAGCATGGCATATTGTAAATAATATACCACTTTACAGGACGATTTTATGCGTTATCTTTAGCACACATTTTGGTTAGATTCGGCATATACTTGCTACTGCCTGGCAGCAGTACTTTGTGCTAAGTATCCTTGTCGACCAGATATTCCTATAGCCATCATCTCAATTCCAGCTATTAGAAATGCAATCGAAATAATAATACCAAATAGAACTAATCCAAAGGAGATTGGGTGCGCTATTACTAGAATAGATACTGCAATACTTATAACTCCTACACCTATGAGGAATGCTCTAGACGAACGTGATGTTTTGTTTGAGATACCGTGTATTATTCTTGCTATACCATTCAAAAGCAGGGCTACTGCAGCCAGAATAACGAGAACTGCTGATGTAAATATCGGGAATTGCATAAGTACTATAGAAAAAGCTATTATTGCCAGACCAAGTACAATGTTAGCTAAACTAGATCCTCTAGAAGAGCGGCGCATTGCTATCCCAATACATATTCTCTCAATTCCAACAGCTAGCAAAATCACCGAAAGAATCAAAATGATTGTCAATATTGCAAGACCGATGTACGCTAAAATAGACAGAGATAATGTTATGCATAGTCCTCCCAAAACTATTTGAAGCATTCTAAGCCAAGGAGGAGATTCTAATGTTTGCAATCTATATTACATCCTTTTATGTTCTAGACCAGCTTAATAAGTTTAAAGATCTGTTATTGCCACTATGTGTAGATCTAATTAAGCTCTAGAAATTTCTCATGTAATTATCAGATACTACAAGTATTACTTTGAACCTCGACTAGTACATGCGAAGCGTCGAAACTAAATGTGCTTTAACAAGTACATAGCGTCTTTGCTTCCCACTCCCATTGATATGGATCTTAGAGGAACCTCAATAGCAATCTTCTCTCTTTTATTATATGCTCGTACGTTATAGCTGGTATAAAAACCTCAGATGCCCATATTGTGTTAAGCGAAAGAAAATTGTTATTCTCTCACATTATACTCTCGGCTGTTAAAGGCTTCATCTTGGTAGCAAGGCGTTTCATTTTGATAGCTAGAATAACACATGCAATTGTCATTGCAAGCCCAAGTCCAAAGAGAATGTTAAATGTAACGGGACTTGGGTAGCTTTTTTCAACATTATCAACAGTAATAGGGATCGTAGCAGATGCTAGAATTACAGTTGTTACGACTGGACCTATTGCACCTCCTACAATTCTCATCATATTCGTAATAGCTGAGCCAATTCCAGTATATTCTTTAGGTGTAAACCCAATGGTCGTGTTAATCAATGTTTGCGGTAAAAGCGCTCCAGCCATACCAAAAATAAAGAGGCTACCATTAATACCCTGCGATGAGGAGTGGAATAACAAAAGTAGCACAAATGAAATAGCAGTAATTCCTATACCAGGTACTAACAACTTCAAGTTAAGTCCTCTTCTTTTAGCT
>DATDNG010000102.1:0-8432 GCA_036518375.1 Nitrososphaeraceae archaeon
AATTTGTGTTGAAACATAGTTAATGTGTTTTCTATCCCATCATGAATGTTGACGTCCTGTAGAGGAGCCTGATCCATATACGAATATGATTTTACCGCAGAGATTAGTTCACTAATGCGTGCAGTGCTGCTCTTAATCTCATAAAGCAAATGATCCACCCTTGTAGTAGCATTAAGCCATCTAAGAATATCTTCGAGCAAAAGATCTTGCTCTATGGCATTACTATCGGTACTCGTACCTGATAGAGCGCGTAAGCCAACGTTGTTAGATATATCATTTAGCTTATCTATATCTACTCCTATGTTGACTAAATCAGATGCAAGATTCCACCCGTCATTAATACCATGGGATTCAAGCCAATCTATGATTCGGTCTTCCTTTTCGCTTTGTGTTAGGGGGTCATCTATAGCATAGCTATTGCTAGCAGAATTTTTATTTAGAGTAGAATATAGATTTGGGGGATTTGAATCGAACTTTAGAGTATCATTTCTTAATTTAGAAAGATATGACCATTGTGTAGCAGTTATGCTCTGCTGTCCATTTAACTTCTGGACAAGGGATCTCCATTCTTGGATAGAGTCAGATAATTGTGTTACTGCTCTATTAGCAGCTGCTGCAGGATTATTCAATTCATGAGCAAGGCCCGCAGCCAAGCCACCAAGTGCTATAAGCTTTTGATTATGCTGCAACGTTGTCTCTAAGGTTTTAAGAAGCTGAGCCATTGAATGCAGAATCTGTCTGGTCAGAGCAGGTGAACTATATATCATTCGCCAGAATTCATCTTGGTTCCATCTTAGTAGATGGCTTTTCTTCGTAGCATATGCAGCACATTTATGGTCTGACCATCCGAGAATAATAGGAAGTTCTCCAAAATGGTCTCCTGAATTATAAGTCGAAAGTACTGCTTCTTTAGATCCATCCCTAAGTATGACCTCTACTTTCCCATCTAATACTACATAAAAAGTATCATGTTCCCCTTCTGCAAGTATTTTATCTCCTGCTTCAAACCAAACCTCTTTTCCCTTTTCTATAGATCTTAATTCCTGATCGGTTAATCCTGAAAATAACCGTATTTGATGAATAAAAGCCTCGCTGTCGTAAGTCATGTTATTATTGTTAGTATTATTAGTCATATTCTCATGATTATCGTCAATTTCTTGATTATTATTTTTATCGTTATTGTTATTATTACTTGACATGAGTGCTATTTTACACCTTTTTCAAGTACTGGTGTATAAGTTGAACAGCAATAGATCCCTCACCTACACTTGCAGCAACTCTTTTCATAGAACCATGACGCACATCTCCTGCTGTAAATACTCCTGGTATGTTTGTCTCAAGCAAAAAAGGTTGACGGTCTAGTGTCCAGCCCCGAGGATGTTTATTTCCATCATGGATCAAATCTGGACCAGTCAAAATAAAGCCGTTTGCATCTCGCTCTATTAGCCCAACAAGCGCATCAGTATGTGGTACAGCACCGATAAATATGTAGAGTCCAGGAGATGGAAAAGTCTGCACCTGTCCTGTTTGAGAATTCGTTATAGTAATAAATTCAAGCCTCTTTTCACCTTGTACCTCTGTGACTTTTGAGTTCAGTAATACACGTATATTGTCTGTTTTACCTATTTGGTCTATAAGATAGTGTGACATGTTTTTGCTCAAAGAATCGCCACGAACTACAAGTGTTACCGTTTTAGCATATTTAGAAAAATAAATTGCAGCTTGGCCTGCAGAATTGGCGCCTCCAACCATAAAAACATCTTCCCCTTTATAGGATAATGCTTCTACCATAGAAGCTCCATAATATACGCCAGATCCAGTCAGTTTGTCTATTCCCTTCACATCTTTGAGCTCGCGATAAGATACTCCACAAGCAATAAGCAGGGCATGGCAGCTTATCTCTGTCCCGTCATTTAATTTAACTATTCTATATGGGTCGTCAAGTCGTAAACCGACAGCCTCTTGTGGAGTTAAAATTTCGGCACCAAATCGAACTGCCTGAGCAGCAGCCCGTCTAGCTAGGTTACTACCACTCAAACCAGAAGGGAAGCCAAGGTAATTTTCGATATTAGAGCTCATACCTGCTTGTCCCCCCGGTGCATGTCTTTCGATCAGCAATGTACCTAGACCTTCTGAGGCTCCATATACTGCTGCTGCTAATCCAGCTGGACCTCCACCTATTATTATTAAATCATAGAAAGGCATCTGTGCACGCGTCCTAAGACCAATTTTTTCTGCAAGCTCTGGATTAGATGGTTCCTCCATATATGAGCCATCAGGGAAAATTACAAGTGGCAGATTCAAAGAGGACGAATAAAATGGTGAAGATATTGATCTGGTAGAGGATGTACTGCTGTCATTATTATCAGTTTTATTATTATCAAGAATGGAAAATGAGCTACTAGAAGTTGCTGTTGTGGAAACAGTAGAAGTATAGCCATAATGGCCATTCTTGCCACTCGATTCAAGATAAGAAACCAATTGGTGAGCTTCTTCACTGGCCTCCATATCTAGCCATTGATAAGGTATGCCATTTCTCGCTAAGAAATACTTTACATCGTAAGATTTTGGTGACCATCTTAATCCTATAATCCTAATTCCTTCAAAGGGGGGTTTGGCCAAAGCCCACCAATCATCTAATAGGTCATCAAGTATTGGGTATAGGTGTTCTTCTGGCGGGTCCCATGGTTTCATCAGGTAATAATCAATTTTAGCCTTATTAATGGATCTTATAGCGGCCTCTGTATCCGCATAGGCCGTAAGCAATACACGCTTAGCCTCTGGAAATATATTCATGGCCTGCTCTAGGAAGTCTACTCCTGACAAATGAGGCATTCTTTGGTCGACTAAGAGTAGTGCCAAGGTGTCATTTCGTAATTTTAGCTGTTTTAACAATTCAAGAGCCTTTTGACCAGATTCTGCTTTAAGAACACGAAAGCGCTTACCATATTGATGTCTTAAATCACGTTCAATAGCTCTAACTACTTGTGGATCGTCGTCCACCGTAAGCAAGACAGGTCTCATATACTTATATCAATACCTTTTACTATAACTTATCAAGCCAAATATTTGAGTTGCTTTGCTGTTATGCTTGAACTTGTTGTCTCATCCTTGAATTTGCATCCTGTAAAATGCCATGCTGCTTCTAACGCCAGAAATATAATCAGAAATCCAACTACAAGATATGCTAAATCTTCAAATATCATAGCATGAGTATCTGAAAGTTAATACATAGTGCAGAACTACTTATTCTTCATTGTTAAGGACGGGATGGAATAGACAAGTGCATAGCTTTTGTTAGATGATACCAGTTGATATCGTCATTGCTAGACTAATACCCCTGTTACCATGAGCAAAATAGTATGCTCAATGATTATAATAATAACAGCATTCTATGGAATTCCCTATATTATACCCCATCCCGCGGTCTTTGTTCGTTATGTTGTAATAAACGCTTGTTGACTAAAGGTATTGTTAGTTCTACTATAATTCTCAACTATGATAGTATTGGGCATGACGTATTCGTATATCATCTGTTATAGTAGAAAATAATGTATCTATTTATTGATCTTTTTGTTACGATATTGATGCAAAACTCCGTTACTCTTGTCTAATAATCTCTTCATGTATTTTCACAATGTTCACAATACCATTCAAAAATATAGAGGATATCTGAATTTCGTATATATGGCTTCTTTGGTGTTATCGATTTGTAAGAGGTCTTTATACAACACTACTGCTGGTTGCTCTATTACTGCTACCTCTACCAGCACAGGTCTGCAGCAACTGGAGTAAGTTCATGATCTACCGCTTTTAAACAGTTAGTAAATTGACTTAATGAGTCACTCGTTCTTTTTGTAATAGTACTGCTTATGCTATGAACAGCAATGTGTTTTTTTACTGCTAGCGCTGAAGCAGTAACAATATTACCTGCTGTTACTAAGGTTACTGCCGTGACAACGGCAATGATAGCCAACGTTGTCGATGTTTTGTTTGTGTAGTACATCGGCTTTAAGTTGTGTATATACCTATTATAATATCCGAAGATTATCATCAAAAGAATGATGTATTATAATATTATAATGTAGAGTAACAATGTAAATAATAATAGTGCAAGGAAAGTGTAACTTTCTTTGATATCGTAACAAGAGAAGGTGGGTAGTCAATGTCAACTTTTGTTTCGTAGTCTTTCATTACGCTACTACGAAAGATTCTTACTAAAGTCTATCCTGATAAATAGAGCTAGAAAATGAGTGATGATAAAAAACAAATTGAAAACGTGTCTTAAGACACGCTTATGCGATACAGCTATATTTCACTGCTGCAACCATCGTCTTATCCACTATCTGGCTTGACAAAATATTGAGGAATGAGTTTGCTACCTCTAAAGGTACTGTCAAAACTGTTCTGTCAAGAGTCTATTTACAATGTGTTCAGCAATACCTCTAATCTTAAAGTATGGAACAACGATTATGTTATATTATATCATGAATGATATTATCTACATTATCTTTGGGCCTTAAAATAGAGTCAAATCTGATTCACACACTTTTGACTATTTGCATTTGGTGGACTACTAAATACCCCTACACGTTATAAAAAACTTATCTGTATCTATTATTCACAATACTATGTCTTTGTATGTCAGACAATTATTATGAAAAAACAGCTGATATAATTTTTGGTAGATGGAAAAGCCAGATACTGTATGCGGGAGTTAAACTAGGAGTTTTTGATTGTGTCACATCAGATATCAAAAATACATCTGATATAGCAAATGAACTTGGTCTTGATGATAAATTGGCTTATAGACTTTTGAGAGCCCTATCCTCTATGGGTTTCTTAAAGGAAGGACCGGATCGTACAGGATTCTTAATAACTTCACAAGGTGAACTGCTTAGAAAGAATAGTCCACAAACACTAAGAGGAGTGATATTACTAGAAGAAGGTCCGGAGCATTATGCTATTTGGAAACATTTACCAACAATGATAATGGAGGGTAAACAGAATGCTTTTGTACGTGAATTTGGATGTAATATATTTGAATATAGAGATAGAAATCCGGATTATGCACAAGTATTTAATCAAGCGATGAGTAGTTATTCTTCTGCCCAAACTACTTGGGTATTAGAAGCATTTGATAACTATGATTTTTCTAATATACGCCATATATGCGATATCGGTGGAGGCACTGGACATTTACTTGGCAATTTACTTTTAAAATATCCACACATAAAAGGAACTGTACTAGAGTTAGAATCAGTAATTAGTAAAAAAGAATCATTACTAGCATCCAGATTAGGAGTAAGTGAGCGCTGCTCTTATGTTGGTGGAGATATGTTTAGTAGTACTAGTCACGTTCCTTCTGCGGATGCATATATAATGAAAATGATTCTTCATGACTGGAGCGATGAAGAATGTGTGAAGATACTATCTAACATTCAGAGATCTTCCCCTGAGCATGCAAGATTATTTATCGCCGAACATTTAGTTCCAGGTCCAAACATACCACATTTTTCAAAACTCTTTGATATTCATATGATGTGTGCAGCATCTGGAAAGGAAAGAACTGTTGATGAATATTCCAGTTTACTAGAAGGCTCAGGTTGGAAGTACGTCCAAACATTGTATCCACACCAGCAATCGGGATTAATAGAAGTAATTGAAGGTAGTAAACCGTAGACCACAAATAGAAATATTTCAAATTCATTCTGTTGACGCATTTCTTGGTATTGAGTCTGCAACCATTTGAGATCGCATATAAGTCAACAGGAAAACCAAATCAATGTCAATAGTAATAATAACAATAGGTGGTATGATCAGCTACCTTCCCCACTAGTCAATTAACTACATCTACATTCCCTAGTGAAATCATTCCTAAAGAGGGTTCTAATTTAAGGTAGACGTTGTATTTTAGAAATTTCTATTTGTCATTATAGTAACAAAAAAAGATTAACTTACAAAGTAAAATCCTATTGCAATTATGATATACACTATAGTTAGCATAAGGCCTTCAAACCAATTACTCTTGCCATCATGTGCTATGAGATTTAAAATTATTGCTGCAAGGAAAATGCTAATCAGCTCAAATATCGTAAATACCAATGTAACTGGCTTTCCTATAATAATACCAGCTATCACAAGAATTGGAACCACAAAAAGTGCAATCTGAGTCCCAGAACCAGCTGCTATCCCTATCGATAAATCGATCTTTCCTTTCCTAGCAAGTATTATTGCACTAGTATGTTCAGCAGCATTCCCAACTATTCCTATAATTACTGCACCAACGAATAGCTCTCCAAATCCCAATTCTTTAGTTGTAGCTTCTACTGATCCAATTAGAATTTCACTTACTATGATCACTCCGACCATGCTTATTCCTAGTAATACAAATGATTTTTTCTTTCCCCAATGCTTACGATTCCATTCTCCTTCTGTCCCTTCTTTTCCCAGTGATAATCTTTTTTGTCTGTCCATTTCAGTTTCAACTTCTAGCGGCGCTTGAACGAAAAAAAGATGCTTATGTGTAAAAACTGTAAATATAATGCCTGCAATATACACTGTTAATAGTAAGAATGCAAGAGAATCGCTTAGGAATTGTATCTTTATCTGGTTATTCACATCCACAGGCTTTAATGTGGTAGCTGCTAAAACAGTTGGCACTGCTAATCCTATTACGGCTAGAAATAACATAGAAGATTGAACTCCTGTATTTTGTCTGTTGAAAAACTGTTCCTTGTACTTGAATCCCCCTGCAATAATACTGAGGCCAAAGATCAAAAGTATGTTTCCAAGTATTGCACCTGTAATGGAAGCTTTTACAAGATCAAGTAATCCTGCATTAATAGAAACAACACCTATTATTATTTCGGCAGCGTTTCCAAAAGTTACGTTTAGTAATGATCCTAAAGTAGCCCCATAATATGCTGCAAGGTGTTCAGTTGAATCACCAATTAATTTTGCAAGTGGTATTAATCCTAAAACCGCAACTACAAATAAAACTATGTGTTCTGCATGCACCAATTCTAAAATGATTGCTATGGGTACAAAGATAAGTAGAAAATATAGAATAGAAGATTTCGATAATCTAATGATCGCTATGTCCAAATACCTATTCTTTATGAATTCTTCACTTATTTCTGTTTTATTTATTATTAACTCTTAAAGGATTATGTAAAAGTCTACAACAGAGCAATTGTAATGATGGCAGAATATTACTCTAATATAATAAAGACAAGGAATTCATCTCTTTTCAAAATACAATAATCTACCTTCAGTGTACAGGTTATTTAAATGAAAGCACAGGTTATGCTAGAACAAAGCGAGCAGTAGTTACCGAAGAATACTTAATACTGTGTCGACCTCTGCAATTCGTAAAAAATCCACATGTAGCCAAACATTTGAATTGGGATATTCGTGATCCATGCTCCATGAAATGATTAAATATCTAAAAAATACTAGTTTTTCAGGTTTGCTGATTTTACTACGATTACTTCAGACTATGAAACATTGATATTGGTTCTCTTTGCCATGATAAATCTGAAGCATGCTTTCATCGATTAGATAGACGGATACTTTTTATCATCAATAACTTTATGAACAGCTTATAATAAATATGCAAACGAGGCCTTGTGGTGGTAGAATCTGATCCATCCCAGTTGACTCAGCTTATAATTAATGGTATTAGACTAAGTGTTACAACTCTTACATCTATAGGAGCATTAGGTAGAGTAAAAGAAATTCTCTCTAAAAAGAAGAATAAATTACGAAAACTCTCATCTTATACAGATAAAGCATTTAATGAACTTTCTAACATTTTAGATGATGTAGCTATTCATTATAAGGCTATAGATAATAGCCTGGACAAATTGGAAGCTTTATCACTTGACAATAATGATGTGGCTATGAGAGAATCTAGGAGGGTTCTCTCAGACATCTTGGCAGGAAAGGTAAGACGAAACCTTAAAGATGCTCGACTTAGATGTGATGATATATACAAAGCATGGGAAGAAGATAAGCCCTCCTTACACGACTGGTTTGCAACCCTTTATAAAAAAAGTTATTTAAAAGACTCTGAATTACAAGAAATTGAATCTACATTCTCATCGCTTTCTAACTCAGATGGGGCTTATGTTAGATCTATAGAAAGTATTACCAACTATGCGGAAAATAAAGCAAGTATAATTTTGAAATTAGTTGATTCAAATGATATTTCCAATGCAAAAATTGAAGTAAAGAAAATTAAAGATGATCTTGCAGAGCATCGACAGCATTTGAGCCGTGAATTAGGTGATCTTACAAAAAAGGGCTATGGAGCTATAAAAACAAAATCTACAGAGATAAAGCCAAAAGTGTTCTATGACACTATTTGGAAACGATTTCGCAGACTCTTTTCCAAATAGTTTCTGAAAAGACGCACAAATCTACATTTG
>DATDNG010000103.1:0-2363 GCA_036518375.1 Nitrososphaeraceae archaeon
TAGATGTAATTACGAAGGCTATACAAATACTAAGTATTTGGTCATATGCTCTTTAACTAACATATTGTTGTTTCAGGTGAATAATGTTTTTCAGTTGCTGTAGAATTGTTCCAATTGCTTACTACCACGTTCATTGCTCCATCATCTAATAAACTATTGTGATTCATAGGATCTCTGAATCCTATATATCCAGCATGGTTGTCACCTATACCGACTTCAGATCCTGATCCGAATGGATAGTCAGGTCTACCGTCACCATTAGCATCACAGAATGGAGCAGTTTTGTCTTCGACATTTATGGTAATATAATTTGATGGAACGGCTATTCCTGTCTGTGCACCATCTAATCCCAAAGGTTTGTCCTGGTCATAAAATTGGTAAAGCTGAGGATTCCCCAAAGCTTTATCGTGAGGATCATAGAGATTGTAGAATCTAAGTACCACATCTTCTATAGCCTTGCCATAAGCAGATTTTACTCCGTAAGGATCAAACCACTCCTGCAGATCAAACAATGTCGATGGATTCTTAACAATATACAATATATTCTTTGATACCTCTTCATCATCTACAGCTGCGCCTAATAAGTGGACTGAATCTATCTTAAACTTATTTCTATTCCATTGCTGATTGCTATCTAAACTTTCTAGAGCACTAAGAATAACTCTGGCACCCATAGAATGACCAATAAGTCTTATTTTTGTATCTTCATTATGTTGTTTGCAGATATTCATGTAATCCAAAATAAATTGTGCAAGCTTGGGTCCATTTTCCTTTGCTATGAGTTTTCCAATGTTCCAGCCAGAGCCATCCGGTGAAATAGCAGTATTTGAATCCCAACTAAAACCTGCAAGAGGGTATGTATAATGATTATGTGCTAATGACATTCTTGCTCTATCAAAGATCTCTGATGAATCCTCTAAAGCATTTACCCCGATCCTTCCATCTACCCAGATACCATGAACTAAAACAACCATTTCTTTTGGGCATTGACCAACTTGCAATCCTAGAACATTCGAAGGCACATAGTCAGTTGAATTGTGTCCTTGAACCAATTCTCCTGTATTGCGATTAAAATTATTACGTGTGGATACCAATGGTGGAGAGCCACTAGTTGTTGGAGTTTGTCCATAAGCAACCATTGTTGATGATAGTAGCAAAGTGATTATGGCCAGCAGAATAAATGCGAAGTTCCTGATTCTGTTACAAGATTTGATCTTTCTTTGCAAGATAGTTCTAGTTATTACTATTTGTTGATTTTTTAATTTTACTAACGCTTGAAGCTACGGAATTTGTACGTTAGATAGGATTAAAGACAAGGGAAGAATGGAGGAAGTAGTGTAAGTCTGGACAAAATCCTTCTTTAAATCATTAGAACTTTTTAATTCAAGACTACTATTGTGCATGCAATATAATATTATTACTCTTTGCATCTGCATCTCTTTTTGTTTTTGTTTTATTCTTAACTTTGCCTTAAACTTGAAAGACTTAGGTCCATTCCTTATCCTATACCCACAGCATGGGCACCACAGCCAATACCCTTTTATAAATATCTCACATACACCGTATGCCTTGTAGCCATGATAGAAGTCATGGATTTGTATATGATCGTCAGGTACTCCGTTTTCAGCCGCTGCTGTAATCGATGTCCAGCAAACTATTCAATTATAACGCATCTATGTGTACGGTGGTAATAATAAGCCTTCATTAATATCATATCGTCATCGTCACTGGATAAGATAGAGATAATCGAGAGAAGGTGATGTGGGAACATCGGAAAAAGGAATTTGGAGAGGATTAACAGATTTTTGGAATGAAACTAATTGTTATATGATAATTAGACCACATGAGCTGAGAGGAATCGGAAGCGTCTATAAACGGGATCCAGTGAGCAGTAATGCCATATACATAGATGATTTGAAAAACCTTGGAGTCTGAATCATTGGAGTATCCAGGAATTGATATATCTTATTAATTTTTTCTGAGTAAGGCGCGTTCAATCTATCCAATTCTTCCTTGTAAGTAACTGCAGCATCTGTTGAAGGTAAAATAACTTGAAGGTAAAATAGCTTCAAGATAGCAGAAAAAGAACGGCTGTTGTTGTCGTTGTACTAACATATCTACTAAAAAATTTCCTTAAATAGTACTATAACATAATAACTTACAGCTGCCTTAGGTATGGCAATAATAAATCAAAAATCTGTATTAGTAGTTGATGATGAAGCGGATATACTTCACGTAATTAAACAATCACTTGAAGTAGAAGGAGGTGTTAGTCAAGTTTATGCTTTTACTAGGCCATTATTAGCATTAGAACATTTCAAGTTAAATTACAACGATTGTGCACTTGTTCTCTCTGATATAAG
>DATDNG010000104.1:0-3029 GCA_036518375.1 Nitrososphaeraceae archaeon
TGGAGACTGTGAATTGAAGTAAGGACACAATGTTTGAAAGAGTTGCCAAGGAGTCATTGCCGATGCGACTATGAATGTTATGACACCGATAAAAAGTAGGGATAGATTGTTCATTGAATTAAGAAACGGTTATAGATTAATAAATAATGTTAGAAAAAATTTGTAAAAATGTCTTATAATGGTAGCTCCTCTTGCCAAGTGCAGTTCTTTGTCTTTTTGTTTGCATTTATCCTATCTTCCAGTAACAACGATACTAAAGGCAAAAACTGGGAACTAAGAGCGTACAAGACAAAAGCAATGGAAATTGTGAAGGAGATCTTTGCGATATTTACGTTGTTGAGGATTGAGGCTCTACTTACTACAAGAGTATCATCCTCTTGACATCCTATACAATGCATGGTAAAGTAAGAACAAAAAATAAAGCATTGAATGCCAAGATATTTATTACTAAACGGTAATCAAAAATTTAACTTAGCTCGATTTACACAGATCGTGGTGGAAAATCGGATTTGCTACTGTTGTTAATTTTTTCTATCATGTTATAGCTATCTTATGTTGTACACTACGAATAATATCTAGCGAGGCGATTTCATACCGTCGAGGTTATTATTATAGCTGTGATATGTGTCGGGGCTGTATAAGATGTCTGAGAAGATGTATCAGTCAAGGAAATCACAATTTAAATGGTATATAAGACAAAAGTTATTTTTCGTTACCATTAAGAATAACATCTATAACGATTCCTCTGCCACTTTTTTAGCTTCCATAACACTAGCTTAACTGCAACGCTGATTCGTTATCTAAGAGTCTTAATGATATACAACTTTGCCAACTATTGAAGGCCTTGTCTGCAAACGTAAAGGTACCCCTACCTGTGCCATTAATGTGGGGATTTACATACACCACTAATAACTTTACAGCATATGTTGCGTATGTCACCACATGTACACAATAAACGGACATATTATTTTTACAGAACTGTTTTCACAGAATTGTATATCTAATTATTTATATATTTGGTATCCTTATTCTTATAATAAAATGTTAAGGATGTTTCAGAGTAAAAATCTTGCTCTTAATAAGCATCAGAGGCCGTTGAAAATAATCGTTGCTACCATGACGCTAATATCCTTCACCTTGTCATTACTATTCACGTTTCCAGTACTATCTGAAATCTATGCTCTACCAAGTCGAGGAGGAGGAGGCAATGGTCTTCCAAGTCCTGGCTCTCATTCAACTTTACATCCAAATGGCGCTTTTCCTCTGTCAGGTGCACATACGAATGGTCCTGGATCCCTACCGGGTCTAAACGGTGGTGCTAATGTGATTAATGGTCCTAATGGACCTCACCCCAATGCTCCTACTGTTGTGAACGGTCCTAATGGACCTCGTGTAATAAATCCTAATAATCCTACATCTACTACTGTTGTGAACGGTCCTAATGGACCTCGTGTAATAAATCCTAATAATCCTACATCTACTACTGTTGTGCATCCATCCAACTGCCCGACAGTTGTACATCCGAACGGTGCTGATAACACAGCTGTTGTACATCCATCCAACTGTCCTAGTCCTAATACAAAAGTCACTGTTAATTCAGGTAGTAGTAGCAGCTCATCTTTAACAGTCAATAACGTACAACAACAGGGATCTAGCAGCGGAAGCACTGCAAAGCCATCAACTCAGAGTACTCTACCGTGTCTTGCGAAAAATACTGTCATCACAGTGAATGTATATGGAGGGATGACAAGAAACCTGCCTTTCAAAGCTGGACAAACCTCAAATACAGTGCAGGGGATTAGTGTGACTTTGAGATGTTAGTAACTAAATAGAAAATCCTCTAGTTGTATTAGAATTATTGTCTTGTTGGATTTAGTTAGTTAATAAATAATAAAGTATTTCCCAATTATTATTATAATACAATAATACCACTTGTATTAGGTTGATTTGTAGTGCTGCAGTATAAGAATTTTGACCTGTAGCCGAGTAATAGTTTGAGGTATAATTTGTCAAAGAAATGTCCTTCATATTATCCCCTAAATATACTATAAATGAGTTATTTGCTAGCCTTGCATGTTTTTCATATACATAGAGAAAAGAACATTCTCCCTAAAAAATATATTATTCTTATAGTACAAGTTTAATTGAAATGCAGTTACTCTTTGTCCGCTTACTTGGCTCTGGAGATGCTGTCACATATGGAAGAAAATATTGAATCGCTCCTTTCTAACATGGGGATCAATTATCGGCGGGAAGGACCTGAAAGAAAGAACATAAAAGGTGTATCTTCGATTAAAGATGCCCAAGAGGACGAACTCTCTTTCTGTTACCGTGAAGGGGAAAAAGGAGTTTCCCTTATTTCAAATTCAAATGCTGGAGTTATTCTTTGTAAAATGAGTATGGAAGGGCTTGTTCATCCAAAATCTGGAGCACAGGCTTTCTTCTTCTTGGATAACCCAAGACTTGTTTTTGTTCAGGTTACAAATAAACTATACAACAAGAAGAAGACTATTATTGGAATATCTCCACATTCAGTAATATCTGAAACTGCGAAAATAGGTTCTCATTGTTATATAGGTGATTTTGTGGTAGTCGGTGATAATTGTAAAATCGGTGATAACACTATAATTTATGATAGAGTTAGTCTTGTGCAGAATTGCCAAATAGGCGATAATTGTATCGTACAGCCAGGGGTCACAATGGGAGCTGATGGTTTTGCTTTCGAAAGGCATCCAACAGGAGAACTTGAAAGGTTTCCCCATCTTGGAGGCGTTAAATTAGGAAATAACGTAGAAATTTGTGCAAACACCAATATTGCTCGAGGTTCTCTATCCGATACTATAATCGGTGATGGTACCAAAATCGATGCTATGGTTCAAATAGCTCACAACGTAGTTATAGGTACAAATTCTGAGGTTACAACAGGTACAATCATTGGAGGTAGCACGAGTATCGGTAATATGTGCTGGACAGGACTTAATTCAACATTGAAGGATAATATTAAAATTGGAAATAATGTCTTAATTGCT
>DATDNG010000105.1:0-4157 GCA_036518375.1 Nitrososphaeraceae archaeon
ACTGCCAATTTCAAATTGTTCAATATTTAACATTACGTGGGATTTTACTGACGAATTTTTTGGCAGTTGACTATATAATGTCTTTGAGGCTTCATCAAAAAACAAGCTACTTTTCAATCATTATACCCCAGATAGATTCCAAATCGTATTCAACTGATTTTACTATAATGTGTTTCTGTTGGCCCTGTTAGTACTTGTATTATTATTGTTATAGATTGAATACTTATAGATATCATTGTGTGCATCTACTATTACAACGCCGTGCAACAATTGCAGCAACTCTATTAGAGTAATACACAAAATTCATGTGATGCTTTAACATATAAATTCAGAGGTTAACATGTATTAATAATACATAGCTATCAGCGGTAGTTAGTATTGCTCTCGAAGCTATTGAAGGCTGGAGAAACATTGCCTGAAGACAGGGTAGTCGCTGCAGCTGCATCAGAGGTAGTAGCGGGAGCATTTGATGAAGATGGTGTGGCCGGTAGCATCTTTATGGCTGTAACTGGGTGTATCTCTGTGATTGCTCCGGGTATTTCTGGCGGCTCAATTAGATATCTTCCAATGACCTGAACATGATCTCCCCTGTGCGGAAGTATGGGTTTGAAATTAGGCCCGTTGTAACCGTTGCATGCGCCAACATCCATCTGTCTTGTACTTGTAATAGGACCCTGACATATGACTTCAATATGCAGGGCAGGTCGACTTTGATACTTTAATGCAAACGAGGGGCCTAGATTTCCAGGGCTTAACATATTTTGACTATATGGCGGATCTAAAACTATGTTAAAGCTGGCATCCCCATCATCATTAAAGTACTTTGATGACGTTACCGTGCCAGAAACACTAACGCATGGATCAAGTACAATGAATCTGGATTCTTTTGCAGGAAGTATGAAATCGTTAAGATGTCCATTGCAATCACCTGGATCTCTGACAGCGCGGTCAGCAATCGCTGCCTCTTTTAGTTGCCTCGAAATAGCTTGAAAGTCAAACTTGGGCGCAACTTCTTCTAGGTGCTTTAGTTCCGCTTGCAGCTTTGTCAATCTTCCTGCTGCTGGTATTTCGGTTGTGTTTTCTGTTGTTGTTGATATTGATTTTATTGATGTTGCGTTGGAAGCAGTACGTGCAGTAGCTCCAAATACTGGGGATGCTACTACTGAAAGTAAGAGCGCGCTTATTGTCACCATTGTTGTTAATGCAAATATGCCTACTATTTTTAGCCCTGCTTGATAATAAGGATATTTCAAAATTAACATATTGTCTAGGCTTAATTGATGGTGTGATATAAAGATAAAATGATTGAAGTATACAAAGTGCTTTCCAATCATGACAAGAGAAAGCAGTACAATAACGACTATGCAAATAATTATAGTGTGAGCATTATGGCTTTCACGATGACAAAAAAACGTAATTTTGGATATTGCATTAAAAGCATTATGAGGAGCATGGTTATCTTATGCCGGATATCATAGACAATGGATGTAAATTCGAAAAACAGACGAAGCGAGGTGCTTTTTGTACTGACATGTACTTGAACGCTCTTCCAGTTGAAGTTGAAGAAGTAAAGTGCTTCTATCAATAAAGCGGGCAACCGCTTTTATATTATAAGACGTTTAATTAAGAATAGGAATAGTGACAACAATTCGAATAGAAATTTTGTCGCACTTCATAATAACAACTTTGTGCGCTGTCTTAGTATTTCACTCATTAGATATACGGATGGGGTATGCTATTTACATTCAATCTAATGATACACCGGGTACTACGACTCCTACAACAACGACCTCACCAAGTCTAGCAAAAATGCTTGTCGATAATGCTATCCAGGAATTTCAGAATAACGATATCAACAATACAATTACATATCTAACGGGAGCTGAGCAGGAACTCTCATCATTAACACTTGATGGTAATGGTAGTATTGCTCATCATATTTCAATTCAACCATTGACAATATTATTGTTTGTAAAAACTGCTACCCAATCGATAGATAATCATGATTTTAGAAAGGCGCGTATATACCTCAATTTAGCAGATCAAGAATTAGGAATAAGCATGCTGGATACGTCAAATTCAAAGACAAAAGCAACAGCAACGACGAACGCTGCTTTGAACAAGAATTACTTGACATATACAAACAACAAATATGGCATACAGCTACAGTACCCACACAATTGGGTTGTCGAAGCTGATGATTACACTACTGGTGCAGGCGGAATGCAAATTGCTTCTTTCTATCTGCCAGATACAAATAAAGGCCTTCCATTTTTTAGGATCGGAGTTGATAATGTATCTAAAGAATTTCCGAATTTACAGAAGATAAGTATAAATCAATATCTTCAGAGATCCCTTGCTCATAAAAATTCGACAGGCTTCCCTGGCTTCAATCTTATCGAATCAAATACCAACAACCGCCTTGCAGGTAATTTGGCATATGCCATAGCATGGACATATACTCACCAAACATATGGAAGCCGAAAGTCTTTGGAAATTGCGACTGTGATCGGAGGCAAAGGATATTTTGTCGATTACACTGCAGCGACAGCAAATTTCTCAAATTATCTGCCAAATGCACAAAATATGACTAAATCTTTTGAGATAATAAGATCAGGGTAGCAAAATTATGTATACGTATAAAACCTATGGTCTACTGATCTAATCAACTAATTTATGTAATTTTCTCCTGCATGAATACTAGTGCTTTTTTTGGCGTCTAAAAATTATTTGGACGACCACATACTTCATGTATGAACGCGGCGTCAGTATCACATGTTTGTAATGAAACCTTGATACTACGTGGATCACATACATCACCAGGATTGAATTCATTTTTTACTTGGCGCGTGATAGAGGAAAATCTCCTCTATCAAGATAGTAGTCGTCTTCAAATATGATTAACTCTCCTTTATTATGGCCATTACCATTACCGCCATTCCCATATGAAGAAATAACAGCAATTCTATTCGCTATATCTTTAACGTACTTGTCTACTTTCAATTTGCAATAGCCGCTCCTGTAGCCGCTTTACAAGCATAACTGAAGGCCCTTCGTCTAATAGCAGGAATACTGACTCATGACAATCCTTAATCAGCCTCAAAGCTGCTAGCTTGTGTAGTCAAGCTAATATTGAATATCATGACAATGAATAGGGTGTTCCAGTGCATAGCGATAAGAAGCTATTTGAGCTCTTGTTGCGTGAAACAGCTCAGGCAGGTCTAAGTTGGTCGATAATACTCAAGGATTGAACAACTAGGGGCAGTCAAATCTTCTCTTCACCTTTTCCCACTACAATCATGGATATGCATAAAGTGTTTGTCAGTATGGTAAAGGGTATTGAAGAGGACAGGCGATTCTTTATGGTAACCGTTGTCACAGGGGACTTTAACGAAGAATGTGATGACAGGTGTGTCTTATGTATCATATCCATACTATTTCTATCTAAATATGGCATTTTCCTCTTCAAGCAAAAAGAAAGTTACGGATGCGGTGGTATTGGTGGTGGCTTTTGTAAGGGCGGAGAAGGATGAGGAAGTGGAGAAGGAGCTGATTGCGTAGGGAGAAATGGAAGTGGAGAAGGTCTAGCAGTAAGTGTGGTTTTTAGATCTAACGTATGACCATTTCTATACACAGTCAAAGTCACACTGTCGCCAACTGATTTATGCTGGTCAATATATGAGATCAAATCATCACTTTTAACTATAGGACGTCTATCAACAGCTGTTATTATATCACCGATATGTTTCTTTGAATATTGATCTGTAGTACTTCCATGTATTCCTGCCTTATCGGCAGGGCCATTCTTTGTAATAGTATCTACATATGCGCCCTTGAGATTGCTTGTTACTTTTGGTGCTGGTGGTAGTAGGCCTGTAGCATTCTGTAGTATATCAGAGGTCAGAGTAGCGATCTTAGCTCCAAAGTAAGGATGTGGATAGGAACCTTTCTGTATAAGGGTAGGAACTACTTTTGCTATTGTGTTTGATGGAATTGCAAACCCTATTCCAGAGAATCCCTGACCAGTATCAGAAATTATGGCAGTATTTATCCCAACAACCTCCCCGCGCATATTTAGTAAAGGCCCACCTGAATTGCCAGGATTAATAGGTGCATCTGTTTGGATTGCATTTGGTATGGAAAATCCAGCTCCTCCA
>DATDNG010000106.1:0-7499 GCA_036518375.1 Nitrososphaeraceae archaeon
ATGGTTAGAAAGAACTTGTCATTATCAAGAGAAGGAAGAGGAAGATCTAATACACATAGTCCAAGGAAAGAAGTTGTTGTACTAAACAACTCAAAACTAAGAGATGGAAATATGATATTAATTATGGATATAGATATGGCAGAAACAGCACTCTCTTATATCAAAAGGTGTTTGGAGAATGCGTACCTGCAAAGTTTCCAAACATGGTAAAAGAAATGTTAGTAAATGTATCGTTACATGATATGCTATCCATATGAAACGAACGATCATTATAGTATAGCATACATACAAGTCAATCAGGTAGGTATGCAAGAGCAATTAGAAACTAGTCATTGATTATGGAATAAAATAGATATATGATGATTTCGAATATGAGCATAGGAAATTGAGATTATGTTATGGCTTCGCATGACGACAAAAGTAATAATCCAAGCTCGACACCATCAAGCTATCAACGCCAGACAATATTGAGTCTGTATAGTTCAGGAATTGAACGTGATGTTATCTCTTGGCAATTAGATATTAGCCAAGAAGAAGTTGATAAGGTCATAGAGGAGGAAGAAGGAAGAAGGAAAAAACAGCAAGCAGTCGATGCAAAAAACCCATCAGAGATTTCTTCTATAGGCAATTCGTTCTATCTTGATGCCATAGTTAACATTGACTTTGCCATCGGCAATGCACAAACTAGAATGTGGAAAGCTTTGAAATCAGGGGGAGCTCAATTTGACATTTCAATGGAGGAAACCGATAATATATTGCGTAAATTTTCTAGATCAAAAGTCACTTTTGTAATTCTTCATATCGATCTTGTAGGGTCAACTCAATTATCAATGATCTTGCCTCTGGATAGGCTTACAACTATAATTCAAACATTTACTCAAGAGATGTCTACAGTAATATCACTGTATGGTGGTTACGTGCTAAAGTACATAGGAGATGCAATTTTGGCATTCTTTATAACAAACTCTGGTAATAATAGTAATAGTAAAGATGATACTCGTCAAAAACAGCAGCAACAACTGTACCTCCCATGTATAAATGCAGTTAATTGTGCTAGATCCATGATCAAAGTGATTCAAAATGGTATTAATCCAATCCTCAATCAATACGATTATCCTGAAATGAGTATACGTATTGGGATAGATGTTGGTGAAATTGCATTGATACAATATGGCTGGGATATACATACGTTGGGTGACAAACAAATAGTAAAAGAACCACATCACGATATTTTGGGTTATACTGTTAACGTTGCAATAAAGATGACCAGACTTGCAGAACCTAATGGCCTAGTCATAGGTCAATCATTATATAACATATTAGATGAAAAACAAAGGTCCACATTTGAAAGACTGAATATTAGTCCTGATGTCTGGAGTTATATTGATGAAAAGTCAGGAAGTATTTATCAGGTTTATGGCAGCAAAGAGCGCTAATAGACGAAATTCAAATCTGATAGCAATTGACTATAGTTATGTTGCCATTATAGACTCAAAACGACTTATTACCAGGTTTCAGAGCTGCTGGCAACCACATCATATGAGCCATTATCTGATTGAAATTTTACTATATGTGTGTGCTCATACGCTCGATAGCGTCTTTTAGTTGTGCTATTATCTGTCCTTGCTGCTCTCTCAATAGTTTATCTGCTCATGAATCTGTGCCCTATTCTACATTACATCGAAGACCTATTTCCAAAGCTATACATGGATCGAAGAATAAAAGATTCATTCTGATGATTTTGTTCTCTCCTGTCTAGAGCTAGCTAATGACAATATATTCTGATTTCCTGTTCCCCAGATTGCTGTCATGATTAGCTTTGAAATCTTCCATGAATTGCCGTCCTTGAGAAATGTAAAGTCATATTTGCCACCCAATGTCCACTTATCATCACCATATGGATTATGGAGACAATGCGTAGCATGAAAATATGCCTTTACTGTAGCTTGCTGTCCATTTATCTCGATTAAATGATTTGATATCATATGATGAGTTGTTAGATATTCAAGTGACTTTTTCCATTCTGTTATTATCACAGATGGATCAAGTGTAACAGGCTGGCCTCCTGTCAACGATGTATAATCAATTACTACTGGATTAGCAAATAAATTCTTTAGATCTTGCCATCTTTTTTCGTCTGTAAGAACCATCATTTTTATTGTTGCATCTATAAGCATTTGTTTATCTTCGTGCATAGACGAGCCTTTTTGAAGATGTATATATATTTTTAACAAATACAGGATCAGTTAAAGAAATTTTACGATAGATTGATTATGTGGCAATATACGAACAGAAAAATCAGGTAGCAAATTTTTCAATTAAGTGTTTAAGGTATTGTGACATGAGGTCTGAATTTTACCTCTAACCCTCGATCAATTTAAATTAAATGTTTTTTATTATATGTTAATGTTACAGGGCTATAAATCAGAGAAAGGATTAGCACTGCCTCCATTATCGTTTGAACAGGTGTGTCCCAAATGGGCAAGAAAACTAAGAAGGGGACTCGACGAGGATGATCTACACACACTGGCCCATGACTCAAAATATTGTATCGTAGGTGAAGCATGGGGTCATAACGGAAGGCATACAGGTTACTATATTGCGCCTTTAATTCCTCTTCTAGGTTGCTGGAGATGTGTCAACTTTGGTCGAGAAATGGGTAAAATTGCCAAGATCCATGGTCAATCCTGTATCGATGATTTGCAACCAATAATTAGTCATTTCGTTGAACACTGGAATAAGAGGCATAGAAATATTACCAAAAACGGGCATACGCAATAGAATCAACATACAACCCGAAGGCCTAAGTGCAAAGGGAGTAACAAAGCAGCCAGCTGCATATTATTCAGATCACATTCTAGGTCAAATGTAGCAAAGATGGCTTCCTTAGATAATATGAATAATGCAAGACGAAAACGTGGATTAGGTGTTAATTAGCATCAAAAAGAAGCACAGGCATACATGACTATATTCCATTAGTTCCACTAAAGTTAAGATATTAAATGAAAGTATCACGATAATAAGGAAAATATTGAGTCCTCCAAACATCCCTAGACCTGAAAGAACATGTCCTTTATGCAATAATAGAATTTAAAAAGGTTACCATATTTGTAAACCTAAATCCTCACTGCGTTTGCAGTCAAAAGGATAAGATGAAGTCATAAATTCTATATATGATGACTTCAGTTGGATTTCCTATTATCACCTGAGGAGTAATAGTAACAAACATAGAGGGATTTGTACTGCTCTTCTCGCTATTTATCTAGACGTCATCATAACTATCTTATTTCTCCAAATACCATCTCTAGTACAAATCTGACAACTGTCATTCAAAAATATTTTGTGTTAACTGTCATTTTACGTCAGACCTGAAGTGGTATGAATTCTGGGCTCACTCTTTGCAGTTATATTTTGTATTCCTGTTAGATGTAGTAACACAAAACCAAGGCTACCCATATCAGCATCAGTAGAGTCACAACTACACAAAGCTACAATACCTATTTGTTTGGGGATAAAGCCTACAAAGGCATTCCATCCATTAATGGCTCCAGTATGAGTGATGGTCTCCGTTCCAAAATTAGTAAGTACACGCCATCCTAACCCTCTGTATTCACTATAATTCATAGGATTTGCAATTATACTTGGATGTCGTATCAAATGTTCTAATTGGATTGCATCATCTAGTTTAGTTTGAATCAAACCCAAGTTAGCAGATACATACTTTAACATATCAGGAGCAGTAGAACGAAAAGCTCCTGAATCTGCCAATATTGTGGGTATTGTTGGTGTGATAATTTCTTTTCCACCCATATGTCCAATAGGAAATCTATTGTTGATTTCATTCTGTGAAAGAGTAATTTTAGTGTCATTCATTCCCAGCACATTTAGAATTCTATCTTTAACTAGCTGCTCGTATGGAACACCTGCTTTCAAAGATAATATATGTCCTAGTAATCCAATGCCGAAACTTGAATATTGAACATATGAACCTGGTGCTCGCGTTAGTTTAGTATTTGATAATGCTTGATATAACTGGGTTGCGCTATAATTCGGGTTAATATTACCAATATTGTTATTTAGCCAAACATTAGAAGGCCATTCAGGAAGTCCAGAAGTATGTGTTGCCAAGTCTTCAAGTGTTATTTTGTGTCCTTTAAACTCAGGAACTTTTACACTAGCAGGAAGATATTTTTCAATTGGGTCGTTTAAATTGACTATTCCTTGCTTTACCATATCAGCTAAAAGTAAGGTGGTGAACGTCTTTGTGATAGAGCCTATATTGAATAATGTATTTTCGTTTACAGGTATATTATGAGCTGTTGACATATTTCCAAAGCTAACTATTCTGGTACCGTTAGGATCCACAAATCCTATAACAATAGCTGCTCTAGACTTGTGAACTATTTGATTTAGAATGAAATTCTTGACTTGGGGTGATATTTCTTTATTTGTTATCGAAGAATTTGTAGTAGAGGTAGAATAAGCAAAAACCTTCGAAAAAGTTATTGAAATTGCGGTAAATGATCCTGTGAATAAAAGTAACACAAGACACATAGAGAGGAACGCGGCAACATCATTGCCATACGTAATCCTGGCAAGAAACTCCTTGGTAATCATTGAAGATGTAAATAATGCAGTATGGTATATTATAAAGAAACCAAACAATAATTGTGTAAATGACTTGCACATTGTTAATACTACACGTTTAGATGGAGAGGCAAATGTTTTGATTAAGATGTAAATACACAGGCCTTTTCACGAGACAAAAGATAGACCCTACAAACAGGTTTGAATTTAGCCCATTTATATAAAACAGCATCTATAATGGGAGTCTAAATACAACTATAGATACAGGAGACATATCTATAGATATGATGACAATTTCTAAAACCAACAATCTAGGACATTATGTATTTGCTGCCAATTTGAAAGACATAGAAGAAGCTGATAGATGTTGCTTGGCTGTTCAAGCAGGGAAGAATACTATCGTTCTTTTCTATTATAACTCCAAAGTATATGCTCTGGACAATAGATGTCCGCATATGGGCTTTCCTCTAGACCGTGGTACCATTAAAGACGGTATTCTCACCTGTCATTGGCATCATGCACGGTTTGACCTAATTAATGGTGGAACATTTGATCAATGGGCAGGTGATGTTACTTCATTTCCAGTGCAAATTCGCAATGGAAAAGAAGTATGGGTAGATATTTCACATGCATCTTTGGATCCCAACTCGTACCATCAGACACTATTACAAAACGGACTAAAACAAAATATTTCATTAATGATTGCCAAGGCTGTGATTGCAATGTTAAAAAGTCAAGATGGTAAGGAACAGGATAGAGATATTGCTACGTTAAAAGCTTTTCGTATTGGTATTGATTTTGGTACTCATTTTAAGCAATCAGGCTGGGGGCAGGGATTAACAACACATGTATGCATGATGAACATCCTATCACGTCTTAATAGTGTAGAAGACAAAGCATTGGCATTATACCATGGTCTTTCCGCTATCGCTCAAGATTGTGCATCCATGCCACCACGTTTTAAAGTCTCTCCTCTTCCTTTGCCATGGCAGGAGTTACCTGTGCTTAAGCGTTGGTTTAGACAATTCATAGAATCTCGTGATTCCCAAGCTGCAGAAAGATGTATTATTACAGCTGTAAAGCTCGGAGCTACTAGTCAACAATTGGCAGATATACTTTTTGCAGCAGCAACAGATCATCGCTTTCTTGATGTTGGTCATACAGTTGATTTCACTAACAAGGCATTAGAAGCACTGGATATGGTTGGATGGAATGACAGAGATATTGTAGAATCTGTCCTCAGTAGTCTGGTTTTAGGTTATGCCAATGCTGAAAGGATGGAAGAATCTAATGCATGGCGTTATCCAACCGACCTGATTGCTATTCTTGATGATGCATTCAAAAAATTTCCTGCTGGGCTAGAAAACACTGGATCCATTAAAGAAAAAGAGAAATGGAATAGCAGAGATAAATTAGTAACCAAGTTACTTGGAGATGATCCACAAATTATTGTTGATGAATTACTAGATGCCTTGAACCAAGGAGCTACTGAAGTACAATTAGCTAGCTCTGTAGCCTATGCTGCAGCTTTGCGTATAGCACAATTTCATATACGCAATGAATTTAGTGATTGGGATGCAGCCTTACACACATTTACCTTTGCCAATGCACTGCATCAAGGATTGATAAGAATATCTACACCAGAGCTATTACGAGGAGTATTTGATGCTGCAATGAGAATATACCTCAATCGCTTTCTCAATATACCGCCTGCAAGGCTTCCCAATTCAAATTCTACAGAAGAAAAGAATGGTAACGATATCAATGGCAGCGGCAAATTTGCAGAATTAGATGTTAAAACATTACTAAAAGAGTTGCCGGCACTCTTAGATAAGCAGCAGCAAATAAATCAAGCAGGACAATTAGTTGCAGGCTATCTTTATAACCTTGGCAATTCCGAACTACTTTTAGATACGCTAGGGAATCTTTTGTTACGTGAGGATCGCAACTTTCATTCTATTCAAATGACTGAGGCTGCATTTAGACAATACTCTATCATATCTTGTGAGCGAGATATTGTTAATTCCCAGCGTACTAACATTTTGATAGCTGCAGCGCGATACTTAGCTGCTCATTCACCTACGACGCGTTCACAGGGAAGAACCTATCAGATAGCAACTCAACTCCATCATGGAGAAGAGCTGTTTGAAGAGTAGTAAGAACAAGTATAGAATATTATTTCTTCACCTAGGCACTAGAATTTAATTCTAATTCGCTTCGAGAGAGAGAAAGAAGTTTGAACGGCCCGCAATGCATATAGGAAAGACACACAATAAACTTGCTATCTGGATACCATCCCAACCCTGGGTTTGGCAAGATTTTAAATGTATTAAGAAATTCACGAAGAAAATCCAATCAGTATTGCTCGGATGCACAGAAGCAAAGCCTGCATGACAGTATAATAATAATGATAGGGTCAACGGGAACATGTTATAGTAAAATATAATGAATGTAATTTACCTACAGGTGTAATCTAGTACATTGGAAGATCGTTTATTTTTTGATGATGCATCAAGGACATTATATAATCAACTCCCAAAAAATTCGTCGATACAATCCCACGTAATGTTGAATATTGAACAGTTTGAAATTGGGCAGAGTTATGTTACTGCCAAGGTACAAAATAGATACGGAGAGAAAGTTACTATCAACATACAAGGAGGCAGGCCTGGAATAGAACTTCAGGAAAGTTTTTTCAAGAGAAAAAGAGAAAAGGGAGAAACCCCAACATATGCATATTTGATAACAAGGATGATACAAGATAAAAACAAAATATTTGCTAGAAAACTTCCGGTTATAGGACAGAGAGATTGGCTATTGATTTATGAAGATACCTTGCTTGAACTCTCAGTCAAGGATGCATACGATGAATTGGAAATAATAGTAGTTTAATTCATACCTATTTTGTTATA
>DATDNG010000107.1:0-14375 GCA_036518375.1 Nitrososphaeraceae archaeon
TCGCAACACTATTTATTTTGAATCTGATTGTCTGTCATCATAATTTATTCTGAAAAAATGTTATCGTTTTTCATGACTAAGTATATCAATGAGTTAGACTTTTAGTGAAATTTCCTTGGTTTTAAGATAATAAATAGGAGCATTTTATCAAATATACTTAATATATTATTGCATGGTTTCCGAGTTTTGATAATAATTAATTTCGGGAGTTTTAACGATGATAATAATTGCTATGATGAGGTTAGAAAAGTTACTTTCTTTCCGAAAAGATGTCTCGGAGAAATATAATATAAAATTTGTTAGATCATCATTATAGTTTTTTTGCTATCAGTTCGTTGGCTTCTTATGAAATGATTCCATAAGTACTGAATCAATGTTCAATGTGCAAACACCACATCGGATCTCTTCTTTAGTCTTGAATGAAATCTCGTTAGGTAACATTTTTCAATTGGGCTTGTATGTGATAGTATAGTATACTGCAATATGCCGAATTCAAAACCAACCGAAACAACATCAGAATTAGCATCATCTACAAGCTCGACATCAACACTATTAATACCACCAGCTATATCTTCGTTAAAATTTCCTTTTAGTCTTACAAAGGATCAGCTCGAAGCTGTTGATGCTTGGGTAGCAAACGGCTACAAAGGTTTATTAATATACAGTACTGGCACCGGTAAAACAGAAATAGCATTTGAATGCGCAAAGAGGGCAGCTGAAGAGTTAACAATATCGCATTCAAAAATCAGTCCTAATGCTGTGAATGATCGCAACAATTATACCGACTTTCAAAATAATAGCGCTAACACTGGTGATTCTTTCAATATCCTTTTTCTGGTACCACGTATTATTTTAATAGAACAGAATATCAACAGACTAGAAAGATACAATATTCCAAAAGAGAGGGTGGGAGTCTTTTTCGGAGAGCGCAAGGAAGTACGCGAAATAACCATAAGCACATATCAGAGCATAATTAACAATGTAGATCTTGTATACAATTCTAAGATGCTAATATTCGACGAGATACATCTAGTAAGTGATACTGCTACGACTCTGAGAAAAATATTTGAGGTTGTAGTATCAGTAGATCATAAAAAACTATTATTGGGACTGACTGCAACAATAGATGAAGAAGATCCTAAATACAATACTATTCTGTCCTTACTTCCACCCATCAAGAGGTATATGATAAATGATGCCGTAAGAGATAAGAGATTAGCAAAGCCTGTTGTTATTCCAACAAAAGTTAATCTCACTTATCATGAGAAAAAAATTTATACCGAGTGCTCTTCTAAAATCAGAAACATATCTGGGTATCTTGGTACCTCTGATCCGAAATCGATAACCTCTCTATTAAAAAAAGGAGGACATACTGCAGGGTTAGCGAGATCATGGTTTGCAAATGTTAAAAGGAGGAAGGATTTAGTAAATTGTGCTGAAAATAAATTAGTATCTGCTGTAAATCTGATAAAAGAAAGGCATCCTAATGAAAGAATCATGGTTTTTAGTGAGACTGTAGAATCTATCGAGAAGTTGAAGAAGCTGTTACAAAACCAAGGAATAGTCTCCATGGTAATAGATAGCAAACTAAAATCAAAAGAGAGACAAAAAATACTATCAGAATGGGGAAAAGAATTCTTTCCATTACTTTCAGTACATACACTAGAAATAGGATATGACGTGCCAGAAGTTAGAATAGCAATAATATTGGCAACAACATCTAATATGAATCAAATAGTACAGAGAATAGGCAGGATATTAAGAAAAACTAAAGGAAAGGATACTGCGCTAATATATGCTATATATCTATCAGATACTCACGATGCTAGCACTTTGAAGATGGTAAAACAAGCAACAAACATGAATAAGCAAGGACTACAAGCCTATGAGAATCGGAATATCAGACAAACGAGCGATCCTTCCAAGGATGATAGCCTAGACAAATATGTTTTTAGATGCTAGTGTCACATAATTCTAATTGCAAGTGCTTCTTGATCAGGCAAACAACTGTGTTATGTGTTGTATATGAGGATCTTTGGTTTCATGATGTTTAAAACCCAGTTTTGGGCCACCAAAGATGAAAATATCAGAGCAAAAAGACAATAGTATATTCATGGATGCTTACGACACTTTATTAACTCAGCATCCCTTATCCATAGAATAAAGCAGTAATGATCCATGTTACACGATCTAGTAATTTGGTCTTGGGTTATTGGATTTGCATCAGCTACAGTAGTAGCGATTGGTATTGTAATCTATAAAAACTATAAAGAATATGTCGAACAACGACAACAAAGACATAATGCTCTATATGATAAAGGATCAGAACAAACTGAGATTGAAAAATGGAAGCGCAAAGTATTCAGACCCTAAACTATTCGATATGCAGTTTCAATAATAACAAGATTAAGATAAAAAGAGCTAAGGATGTTAAACTGAAATACTGTAAGCTAAATACTATGAGGTCAAACCATATCAACAGAACGCTGAGTTATGCAACAATGCAGCTGTAATACTGAAATAGACTGTTCTTGGGTTTTCTGCTTTTCAACCTCACGTAATTTTGTTGTCGAAGCCATGAGGTGTTCTGATAACCAATATACGTCATAATCCTTCATCTTATTTTGGGCCACCAAATGATTGATTTAATTCTTCTACCTCTCAAACTTTGTATATCCGCCACTGGCCTCTCTAAATGAGGGATATATAGAATTATTAGGACTCAATCTTATCGACTGTCTCTACCGTGCCAGAATCACTTTTTTCTCCAATATGCAGCGCCATGATGCATATGGATCTTTCATATCTTTAGTTTTAGTGCATTCTCATCTTCAAGGTCCATCAGAATCTTGTTTTTAAAACACCTTCGCTCGATATTATTAGTATATATATTACAAGGTAAAGTAGTAAACTTAATAATCTAATCTATGGTTCATTTCTATCTATCAACTGTTGATACAATTTCAGATGCAACTATTGTCTTAATCGGGGTACCAGATGAATCAAAGTCACATGCTAAACGCAAAGGTACAAGTAAAGCTCCAGATATTATTCGTCTTGCATCAAATGATTCTGAATTCTTTAGAAGAGAAGATAAAATTATTCCTGTCTCCCCTATGCGCGGTAGCTTAGAAAATAAAAAAGTATTTGATCTTGGAAATGTCAGAAGAGAGGAATTATATCAATTGATAGTTGATCTAGTTTCAGTTAAAAAAATACCTATTATTATTGGTGGCGATCACTCTATTACCAGTTTAACTTTGGAAGCAATTGGAAATACATTCGGTAAAATTGGTCTGCTTTATTTTGATGCTCATCCGGACTTCGTTTCATCAACAAGGAATTATTATGGATCTGTACTAACAGATTCTGCGGCATCAGTAGATTTTAAAAAAAGCGTCCTGATAGGAACCCGATCTGGCGAGGCCGAAGAGTTTGAAAATGCAATGATGGTTGGACTAGAAATTATTACACCTATGGATATTATAGAATTAGGGGTTTTAAACGTGGCTAAAAGATTCAAGTCCAAAGTAAATGACAAGAAATACGTTTCCATCGATCTTGATTGTCTTGATCCTTGTTTCGCTCCAGCAGTATCAGTCCCTTCTGCCGGCGGTCTATCGAGCATAGATCTTATTTACCTTGTCAAACAGGCGATAGAAAGTGGAGTTATCGGAATGGATATCGTAGAACTTTGTCCTGACTTTGATGTTAATGATATGACTGCCAATTTAGCAGCAAGGATACTATTGGAATCAATTGCTTCTATGAAGTACTGATACGTATACTGATCGATTTAGGAGAGTATAAAACCCACTAACTCATATAACGTCCTTCGTCAATATAATTTCTATAGCAGTAGTATTTCCTATTTTTGACTATTTTCAATTATTTCTGCAATAATAGTGACCAGAAATTATACATAAGGGCATTACTATAATATAATAACAGGTAAAAGGTTGTATGGGATACGAAAATCTTGTCATTGTTGTTATGGTGGCCCTTGCATTGTTATTTGGAGCTAAGAAATTGCCCGAACTTGCTAGGTCATTAGGTAGAGCGCAGTCAGAATTTGAAAAAGCCAAGATAGATGTCAGACAAGGGATCGGCGGTTCAGGTCATATTGAGACTAGCGAAAAGAGGAGAAAGCTGGAAGACATAGCATCAAAGCTTGAAATCGAAAATATAAATTCTCTTTCTGATGAGGAACTTCATAAGAAGATTCTCGAATCTATGAAAAGCGATAACCATGATGTATGAAGTCCTCGTCGACACAACCTGCAACATTATCTAAAGTATTTCAGCCGTACCCAAGCGGTACTCTACTAACTTATTAAAGAGTCCTATGTATTCATGTATATCGAAGAGATGGATACTGGAACACGCTGGCTTTTGGTCCTCGGCATGGGTACGTTATGTTTTGGTATATCATTATTTGTTTTACGGATTCCCTTAAGAACAATCATTATTTTTTTCGCAATTGGTTTACCACTGGTCGCATTATGGTTATATGTTGATGTGAAATCAAAGCAGCAAAAGAATGTGGATGTTATTATGATGCAAGCATGCATATGTTCGATCTGTAAGCATAAAGAAGCGAAGCTATGTTTACAGCAAAAATGTGCATGCTGTATAGTAATGAAAGGTAATAGCGTTACTGGACACTCTGTTAGCTCACTGCAATAGACATGCTCAGATAAGTATAGTTATGCTCTATTTCAATTAATTGTGTGGTAAATTAGGTTGGGAATGGATATTAGTTTATCTAATTATCGTAGAGGGTCACTATATTCTGTAGCGTGACTCATACAGATTAATCTACAAAACCAATTTGATAAAAATACTTGGCTAATATCTTGCACGAACATGCTAGTTTTCATATGATTGTTGTCAGGCCATTGTATGTGTTGGTTTCATGTATTGACGATTCATCCCAGAGTGGTGCACATATTTTAAATGGATATGTTCTACATCCGCGTATTGTTGTAAAACGTAAATATCTATAATGTCATCATTACTTAGTGGAGTAATATTTTCAGTTATAGGAAGTTCTAATGTGCTTTTCCAATTCTGGTATTGAGTAAATCGGTGGCGAACAGGTAAGGTTTTTGCAGATAAATACACATTCGGATTTATTTTCTTCATCTAAATTTCTTCCCTTAAATAATAGATATTTTTGTAGCTTTTCTAGTTGTAGCTTGTCCTTGATGACGCTAATAATCCCATTTGGAATAAACTGCATGTTTAACAAATTTAACATCGATTGAGAATCCTCTTTATTATTCGTTCCCCCAATGATCACTATCTCGACTGGGGGCTGTATATACAGATACATCGATATAAGTAGCTGGCCAAATCCAAAAGGATTTTCTGCTGCAAGTCTGGCACACACTTTAATGATCCTTTCTGCCTTCTCTGAATACTCCTTATTTTGTACAATATAGTATAACCTAAGCAGGTTCGACGCAGCTATCGAATTACCGCTCGGAGTTGCAAGATCATAAAAGTTCTTTGTTCTGACGATGAGTTGTTCATGATCATCGGAAGTAAGGAATAGTGCGCCATCATTATCATCCCAAAAGTGCCGTAGCATGAAATTGGTATAAGTTATTGCCTTTTCCAGGTATTCGGGCTTGGAATAAACCTCAAACACGTCCAGCAATGCATTGACATAAAATGCGTAATCCTCCAAGTATGCATTCAGTTTGGAAATTCCATTCTTAAAGGTTCGTTGTAATCTACCATCGCTATTTGCGATTTTAGTTTCAATGAAATTTATAGTATTAACTGCATGGTCAAGATACTTTTTGTTGTTGGTTATACGATATCCTTTTGCAAAACCAGAGATCATCAACCCATTCCATGCAGTAAGAATTTTATCGTCTCTTCCTGGCTTTACCCGCTTCTCCCTTATCTCAAACAGTTTTCTAGATGTATCTTTTATAATCTGTTGAATTATAGTAGGTTGCATATTGTATTTTTCTGATAGGTGATCTAGTGATGTCACAATGTTGAGGATATTTTTGCCTTCAAAATTGCCACCTTGTGTTACTCCATAATGTTCGCAGAAAATGTCAACAAGATTTTCATTTTCAAGAGCATTTGCAATTTCAGCCCTTGACCATGTATAGAATTTACCTTCCTCGCCTTCAGAATCAGCATCCTGAGCAGAGTAAAAACCACCGTCTGGAGAAGTCATCTCCCGAATGACATAATCAAGAATGCTCTGTACCACGTCTAGGTATCTTTTACTGCTAGTAATCTGATATAACTCTGAGTAGAGCAATACCAGTAATGCATTATCATAAAGCATCTTTTCAAAATGGGGAACAAGCCATTTTTGGTCTGTTGAATATCTTGCAAATCCTCCGCCGATATGGTCATGAATGCCGCCATCGGCCATTTTATCTGCCGTAAGTACTACAAACTCTTTGAAACGACTAATACCTGAAATTTTATAGTATCGCAACATGAAAAGAAGATTAGAAGTATTCGGAAATTTTGGCGCTTGTCCAAAACCACCATATACAGGATCGCCCATCTGAAGTAGTCCTATAGCTGCCTCGTCTAGTACTGATCTATCAATCTTAACATTTTCTCCTCTATTTTGAACATCTTTTGATGTATTTGATAAGGCCTGCATAAACTCGCCAGTTGCAGAATAAATTTCCTGCTTTCTAGTCTTGTATGCCTCAGATAGCTGATTTAAAATAGTCCCAAACCCGGGCATACCATATCTGCTTTGTTTTGGAAAATATGTTCCCACATAGAATGGTTTCTGATCGGGCGTCAAAAATACGGACAATGGCCAGCCTCCATTTCCAGTCGCAAGCTGACAAACCCTTTGATAGATGTCATCTATGTCCGGTCTTTCTTCTCTATCTACCTTTATATTGATGAACTTCTCATTCATTACCTTGGCAATTTCCTCATCCTCAAAAGACTCGTGAGCCATGACGTGACACCAGTGGCACGCACTGTATCCTATGCTAAGGAAAATTGGTTTGTCATCATTCTTCGCCCTTAGGAGAGATTCGTCTCCCCAAGGATACCAATCAACAGGATTGCGTGCATGCTGCAAAAGGTATGGGCTACTTTCATTTATTAATCTGTTAGGTTTAGATTTATTATCTACATAATTACTATGATTTTGCATTGATGATATATTATTGGTGATGATGGTATTTAATATTAGTTAGATATGGTATTTTGACCTTTCTCTGCTAGCATGAGCGTAGCACATAGTAGTATCAAGTATCTATAATATGTCTTTTAAGATTATCCTGATGCCAGGGTAGTTCGGACGGCTCATATAAAGGTAAAAATAAAAAATTTAAAAGAAAAATTTTCGGCGATGTATTATGATATATACATCAATGACTATGGCTCGTACATCCTCTTTTATTAGAAAGGGATACTATACGTAAAAATCATATTTAATTAGTAATAACCAGATAATTATAAATCATAAATCTGCTATCTGAATAAATATGATTTACGAAGCTCATCAGCCACCTGTGTCACCAGTAATGCTACTTCTAAAGACCTAGCTTTGTAATTCTATTAATACGCGATTAATTAAGGATGCAAAGCCAACGTATTGTTTTAACATGGTGACGGCTGAATCAATTGCGTTGTTTCCCCTAAAGCCTTCGTCATATTTCATCTCTATTATGTCATTGTTTGTTTTTATAAATATTGTGAGCAAGGAATAAGACCCTAATTTAGGATCGCTCTTTTCGACATACTGACGGATCTCTATGTGCTCTATGATATAACCTTGGTTCTCAATCTTGACATTTGTTAACAGGACTATTGATTTATCTGGATTACGCTTGATCCGATCGCAGTCAATGTCTCTTACCTTAATCATCTCTTTCTATAATCCAGAAATCTTACCCACTCAGGAAACCAAAGATTATTTTCAGATATGCCTATACCTCTGGCAAGGATTTCAGGAGAATTGTAGTATAAAGAGTCGGCTCCAATTTCCCTGGTAATCTTTTCATTAAGTTCATCTATGGAGGACACTTCGCCAACGTACTTATTTGCGATCAGATCTCTGTTTTGTGTGTAAAGACCGATTTGCCTTCCATCCGCTGTGGGAACATAACTTACAACAACATCAACATGTTTCGCACCAGCATTACGTAAATAGTAAATTGTTTCTCTAACTGTACTGCCTGTTTGAATTGTTCCCTGAATTGTCGCTATCTTTCTATTTTGAACTAAGTTCTGTATAACAAATTTTAGAGATCTACCTGTTGTAAGTAATTTATTTTTGCTAACCTGCTCAGAGAAATCTATCATATGGTCTGAATCATCATACCTGTCTTTTATTATACCCTCTGATATCTCGAATGTTTTTGAATATTTTTGGTACTCGATGCTGAAACCTAGTGTCATCGGACGAGTGTAATCTGGTTCTGCATATGCTGAATTTATATCCAGTTCTATTGCCAGAAACTTTGCCTGCTCTTTACCGATGTTTTTTCTTATTGTATAGATACTTTTACCATTAACTACTGCGGCCACGTGTGATTCCCGAATAAATTCAAATGGATCCATCATGAGCTTTGTACTTGGTAATTTCGTCAGAATTTCTAATCCATTATCTTTGCTTAACTTTATCAATTGACCTGGTCTAACATCATTAAATTCCATGTCAATAAACGAAGTACGTAATGAATTCTCTGAGGCTATAATGTATAATGTCTTATTCTTGTCTGTCGCGGCCACAAGTGGTTTGAAACCAGTACTATTTCTATAAGCATAAATGTCATCATTTATTTTCATAATCAGATTTCCGCGTAAATGCCTGTCTAAGAATTCAGCTCCTCGTTCTGGATCTTGGTTCTCGAGTAGTAATTTTGTAAAAATATGATAAATTTTAAAGAGGGAGTCTGAGTCCTTGGCTGTTCCGATGTAAGGATGCAAATGTAATTTCTCTGTATCTACAAAAAAACCATCTAGGACAACATCTATTGTATTCATGCTATGAAATTGTGGAGATCTCTTGGAAAGATACCCTATCCCATTATTACCATATAATTTTTCTTCCTCGACCACCTTTAAAATATCGACATCAGGTGGAAGTGATCCTTCCCTTCCTGCAGTTCCTTTTCCGACTATCATTTTCCACTAGGCTTTCCCTCTATGTTGAAGCATCCGCATAGAATGTGAAAGGTAGTAAACAATGTTCCTCTCTTTTTGTGGTACTAGATCATAAATAGCAACAATTCCAGCCACTTCTGCTTCGAATTCTATGTTTCCTGAAGAAATAAAAATCTTATCGGTTAATTAAGCTCCTTCTTATTTAACCATTCTCTGAATAATCATCTCACTATGCATATCTGGAACAAACACATTCAGCTGACGGATCACATGTTCTGGTTTACACTTGTTTTTTCTACAAGGAAATAATCGTCAAAGCATTCAATACTATAATATATTGATTGCTCGCTTTTTACAGTAACTGCTTTTCTCAAATGCAGGATGTAAATTATGTTCTAGTCTATGGTGTTAGAATATGCTTATTCATATCGTTTTATTTCTTGTATATTATAAAGGCCCGGCCTATGTTTATGAAGATTATGTAAGAAGAACATTGAGGCTTGAAAGAAATTAATGCGGGTTTTAGACCTATGTATGTATTATGCTTATTGGTCTGATAGGCAAAGCCAATGTAGGCAAGTCCACCTTCTTTAATGCATCTACTGAACTTGCAGTACAGACTGCAAACTATCCATTTACAACCATTCATGCAAATTTCGGAGTTGCCTATACACGAGTGAAATGTGTATGTAGAGATTTTGGAGTTCAGGATAACCCTATTCATTCAATGTGTATCAGCGGCAATCGATTTATTCCTGTTAAATTGATTGATATAGCGGGGCTTGTACGGGGAGCTCACGCAGGAAGGGGTCTAGGAAACAAGTTTCTGGACGATGCAAGACAGGCAGATGCTCTTATTCATGTAGTGGATGCATCTGGTTCTACAGACAGCGAGGGTAAACCAGTTCCGGTCGGTATGGGAGATCCCTTATCTGATATTAAATTCATAGAAGATGAATTTAATTATTGGCTTGCGGCCATTGTCAGTAGAGATTGGACTAAGCTTGCAAGGGATACCGAGAGTCAAGGGCAAAAACTGGAACAGGTGCTTGCTAAACGGTTATCTGGTCTGGCAATTGCAGATATTTATATTATCAAAGCTCTGGATGAAATGGGATTTCGTAATAAGAAAGCAACACTTTGGAATGAAGAAGATATATTCAATTTTTGTAAAAAAATTAGATCAAAAGCTAAACCAATTGTAATTGCAGCAAATAAAGCTGATTTACCCACTGCAGAGGCTACAATTATGAAGATCAGAAATCTTGGTCGCGATGTTATTCCGTGTCTAGCAGAAGCAGAGATTGTGCTCAGAAGAGCAGCAAGGAAAGGGATGTTATATTATTTGCCAGGAGATAACTCATTTGATATTAAGCCAGGAATTTTGCTAAATGAACAGCAAAAGAAAGCTCTTGAGACTGTACGTTCATTAATTGCAAAATATAGGTCAACTGGAATACAAGAAGTTATTGATCTAACATGTTTCAGATTGTTGAAAATGATCGTTGTTTATCCTGTTGAAGATGAGCTTAAATTAATGGATAAAAAGGGTAATGTATTACCAGATGCACGCTTGCTTCCTAATGGGTCTACTGCAAAAGATTTAGCAAACACAATTCATGCTGATCTAGGAAAGGGTTTTTTATACGCTATCGATGCTAAAAGTAAACAAAGATTGGGAGCAGAATACAAGCTTAAGAATAACGATGTTATCAAAATAGTTTCTGCAACCAGCAAGCGCTGATATAATAATATGTTGTGTCTTGGAATAGAGAGCACCGCTCATACATTTGGATGCTCTGTCTTGGAAATTTCTTCAGGTAATGAGAACACAGGCCAATTACTATCAGATATACGTGAGTCATATATTCCACCAGAGGGCACGGGAATTCATCCTCGCGAAGCCTCAAGACATCATGCTGAAACATCATCAGCTACTTTGAAGCAGTCATTACAAAAAGCAAAAATATTGATCAAAGACATAGATGTTATAGCTTATTCTGCGGGCCCTGGACTGGGACCTTGTCTTCGTATAGGCGCTGTAGTTGCAAGAACCCTTGCCGCATTTTACAAAAAACCACTTGTACCAGTTAATCACGCTCTAGGACATATTGAATTAGGGGCAATGCTGACAGGTGCTTGTGATCCATTGGTTCTGTTAGTCTCAGGAGGTCATACTATGATAATGGCATTTTCGGGTAATAGGTGGAGAGTATTTGGTGAAACACTTGATATTACGATCGGACAGTTGCTTGATCAGTTTGGAAGAGCCATTGGTTTTGCCTCACCATGTGGTAGTAAAATAGAACAACTTGCAAATCAATCATCTAAAAGCTATTTACATTTTCCGTATGTCGTTAAGGGAAATGATGTATCCCTTTCGGGCTTGCTTACTACTGCAACAAGGCTTGCTTTAGACACAAGTAATGCATTGCCAGACATATGTTATTCATTACAAGAGACAGCATTTGCAATGATCACAGAAACGATAGAGCGAGCGATTTCATTCACAGGTAAAAAACAAACAATGATTGTAGGAGGCGTTGCAGCAAATAAGAGACTTGCGGAAATGCTTGAAAGTGCATGTAAGAGATTGGATGTAAATTTGTTTGTATGTCCAATTAGATTTGCAGGAGACAATGGAGCACAGATAGCTTGGACAGGAATACTCGATTATGTTACAACAAAAAAGCAAGTAAGCATTGAAAAGTCGTTTATACGCCAGTCATGGCGAGTTGATACGGTCGATGTTAGTTGGCGATAATAAATTCCTAGCCGATTTTATCTGCATTTATCTGATTTTCTATTGCTTTTGCCCATTTGCCAGTACTAAAAACACCAAATTTGTAAAGCTTGCCGTCTATAGAAATTACAACTTTCTTTACAAGAAACCCTTCGGTTTTCACCGAATCTATCCTATCAAGAGAAATGTCTAAAACTACATTCCCGGTCTTTTTTGACAAAGTTGCCATCGTTCCTTCTGTCTCTTCAAAAATGATTCTCTGGTTTGTCAAGGTTAGCATGCCATTTTTTAATTTGTCCTCAGCACAATCTTCTTGTAAAATCATCCTTTCTCCCTGCCTAGGTTCAGCAGAACTCATATGGTTTTTATCCTTTGCTTCGAAGATATATTGCTATTGCAAGATAACAGGCTATTAATAAAAAGAGGCGCCGAAGCTGATATTTACCTCATACAGTGGTATAACAAAAAAGCGATTTCAAAGGTTAGGACCCCTAAACCATACCGTCACAGATCTTTAGATAATGAAATTCGCAAATACAGAACCATTCATGAAGCCGCTATGTCTTCTGCTGCAAAAGCAGCCGGCATTCTTTCACCTTTTATTTATTTCATAGATCCTTTTCAGGCTGAAATCATAATGGAGTTTGTACAAGGAAAGAGCGTAAAGGATGTATTAAAACCTCAATTATGCTATAAAATGGGCGTCTATACTGCATTGCTTCATACTAATAATATCGTTCATGGCGATCTTACGACCTCTAATTTTATTGCAAGTAAACAAGTAGTCTTAATTGATTTTGGTTTATCCTATTATTCTACACGTATAGAAGATAAAGCAGTAGACATTAGATTAATAAGACAAGTTTTTAGTAGTGCACACATGCCTCTCTATGAGGATGTATATGATAGCTTTATAGAAGGCTATTTGACGGTAATGGGTAAAAAGAAAATGCATAGGATTTTGGAAATCGTCTCAGAAATCGAGCAACGTGGAAGGTATGCGAGAGTGGTTTAAAAGAATCTTGATATTAAGTGGTCTAATTAATAAAATTGGCTGCATTTAACAAGAGGTTATAACATTCGATAAGAAAAACCTATTCTAGTCCCAACATTTCCTCCTAATAGAAAAAATCATGATAAGAAAATGAGTCTCACGAGATTCTTTCTAACATATTATTTAATATAAGAATCGATGCGATTACATTTAGAATAAAGATACTTTGACTATATGAAATTATATTATAGTTTTTATTTTAGAAATATTTCATACGCTATATGAGTCCACTTTATTTTGTAAGCACTAACCATAACAAGTATTTGGAAATCGAATCAATACTTCAAAAATATTGTATATCTGTAGTTTTTTCTAAATTGGTATTAACTGAAATTCAATCAGATTCTATTGAAGAAATTGCAATCGAAAAATCTAAATACGCATTTGCAGAAATATCCAGACCTGTTATAGTCGAAGACGATGGCTTATTTATTTGCGAGTTGAATGGGTTTCCCGGTCAATATTCATCTTACGTATACAAGACTATTGGAAATGAAGGAATTTTGAAGTTAATGAGCAATTCGAAACAAAGGTTTGCAGTCTTCAAATCATCTTTAGCATTCTCTGATGACATGAATCATTATGGCTTTACTGGCGAAGCAGAAGGAAGAATCGCCTTTGATATTACAGAAGGTGGATGGGGTTACGATCCAATCTTTATTCCTAATGGATCTGATTTAACATATGGTCAGTTACAAATGCTGAATAGAAAAACTGAATTCTCTCATCGAGCAAAAGCTCTGAACAGATTTGCGCAATGGTATAACCAGAATTACAAAGGAATGTCTATCTGTGAATATAAATGGGATAGTTAGGATCTATGTTGCAAGCTGACCATTGCCAATGTATTGCACTGCAATAAATAACTGCTCATTTGTCAAGTCAGCAGGATCATGTATTGTACCATTATTGTACAGATCGGCTTATTGCCGTTACTAATCTAATATAAAAATGCTTAACATTCATGTTACTTAAACAGTGAAGAGATATCATCGGTTACTTTACTGTGACTGTTCCCCTCATCCATGGATGAATCATACATACGTAGTTGTATATCCCTGCCTTTTCAAAAGTTACCGTAAATATACTTGAAGAACCTGGAAATGATTGCTCTTGACCTTTTGGAAGCAGCCAGCCTGAATTAACGTACTTTTCGCTACCTGTCATGTTATAATGCGCGTTTGCATTCATAAATTTTACATTATCTTTGGCATCGATTGCGACAGGGTTAAATACTCTCCCATTAAGTCCTATAATAGTACTCATTTTGTTCTTACTTGATGTCAGCATTGGTTGGCTATTAAAGCTATGTACTGAAGGCACAAATTTTGTTGAATTTGGAACAGAAAATGGCACAATTACTTCAGTAGTTGATTTATTGTCTAGTATGAATGTAACAGTGTGAGGTTCTGCAACTAATGTTGGATTGTACCAGGTTACGCTTTGACCTACTTTGATCTCTGT
>DATDNG010000108.1:0-4236 GCA_036518375.1 Nitrososphaeraceae archaeon
TATTGAAAATATGAGGAAGCTAATAACAATTATGACTTCAAAGGATATTGAGAATAGTTGGTCAAAATAGTTTTTAAAAATAAATTAAAATGCGCTAAATAGCAATCAAACCTTGCTGACAAAACAATGAGGTTATCATGGTAAGAAATCTTGGAGGAGTATAGAATTCTATACTCTATATGTTAGGCACTAGTAGTTAATTACCAATAAATTATTTATACTCAATCTTTAAGATGCAATCTACAAATTAGGAAGATACAACATAATGATAACTTCAAATGCCAAGTCTATAGTTGTAGTTGACGATGAACGTGATATTGTTAATCAAATAAAGCGATTCCTGGAAACTATGGATGGACTTAAAGTCTATACGTTTACTGATCCATTTGCTGCGCTAGAATATTTTAATTCAGATTGCAAAGATCGCCATGACTTAGTTATCTCGGATATCAGAATGCCAGGGATGAATGGCTATGAATTTGTAAAACAAGTAAAGAAAATCTACCCGCAAGTAAAGATAATACTCATGAGCTCTTTTGAGAGAGATGATAACAATTTGTTATTAGATGTATCGTCAGATGTCAAGATTGATACTTTTCTACAAAAGCCATTTTCTTTGGATATCCTAACTAACTTAGTCTCGATTCACCAAGATATTAAGAACTGATAAGTATACTCCAGAGGAGACCAAAGGCCTGCAAGCGCTGCCTTTCCATTTTATCTATTTGTTCTAAAGAAGGAAGCTAAAATGTATCGTTCAATACGTAGGTTCTTATCTATCGCTTTACATATATGTCATAAGGGTAATTTGTTGCCCTTTATCGTTTTTATTATCAGCGTAATTATGACTTTGTTCGCAGGTGATCCAATTCAATATTGTTATCATAGCGAATTAGCAGAGGAAGAGGAAGAAGACTTGTCTCATTCTCTGCTGTCACAAGATAGTTGAAGACAGATTGATTACTCTTGGTGACCAACTTTACTGAATCTCAAGTATTTTTATAATTCTTCTTGTTAGTAAAATATGGTTATGAAAATTGGAATTCTTGGAGCAGGAAACATTGGCTCAAATGCTGCACGACTCTTTGCCAACGCCGGCCATCATGTAGCTATAAGTAATTCAAAAGGACCGCAATCTCTTGAGTCACTTGTGATGACGCTTAATGCAAATGTCAAAGCTATGAAAGTAGAGGATGCAGTAGAATTCGGTGAAGTCATACTACTTGCAATCCCATGGAGGAAGAGACAAGGACTACCTCCTTCATCATTATTTGAAGGCAAGATCGTAGTTGATGCTATGAATCCATACTCTGAGAACTTTCAGGTAATTGATCTTGGTGATAGTACATCAAGCGAAGAGGTGAGAAAACAACTGCCTAGTGCTCGTCTTGTTAAAGCATTCAATACGATGTATTACGAAACGTTGCGTACAGAAGGTCGTAATTCCGAGGATGGGCGTCTGGTACTGTTCATGGCTGGAGATGATCCAGGTGCAAAAGATGTTGTATCAAAACTTATTTATGAGATAGGTTTTACCCCTGTAGATACAGGCTCACTACATGAAGGTGGCCGTAAACAGCAACCAGGTTCATCCATATATAATCATCCCATGACAGTCGAGGTTGCATACAAACGCCTAGCTGAACTTGATAAGCATGACGATATTTGGCTACATAGGGATTAATGTTGTTCTGATTTTCAATTCTCAATATATATGATGCTTATCTAAAGCTTTTAGCCTTATACTGCCTGATATGTACCCAACCGCGATCATAGCTACGAAATGATTGAAGCCACTATTTGTTATAACTAGTCGACAAGTATTCTTCCTAATAAGCGGGTTCTTGACTGATGTTGCTTTGATGTATTGAAGGACGGTGTTTCGCTTCAAATAAATAATATAAGTACTGGCATAAGAAACGATATTGCCTCCAAAAGGTCGATACAAATGCTTTCTTTTGTACGGAATCTATGCTCTCTATTAGCCTGGCAAGCTGAATGTGAATGTTGCTCCTTTACCATCAGTGTTATTCTCAGCCCATATTCTTCCTCCGTGAGCTTCCACAATATTTTTGGATATGAACAATCCCAAACCAGTACCCTGATATGATTTCGTAGCAAATTTTGTAAATAACCTTGGTAGTATTTCAGAATCTATACCAGTACCTGTATCCTTTACAGTGACTACAACAGCAGCCGTTTGGCCTTCTTTCTTTTCTGTTGTTATGGTTATCGTACCATCATCATCACTAGCATCTTCCTTTATGAATTTAACAGCATTATTTAGTAGATTAGATACGACTTGAGTAATTCTACTTTTATCTGCCTCTACAAAAATATTTTGAGGCCTATATATTATATTCATCTTTTTATTATCCATCTTTTTATTATCCTTAAATTCTCTGCTTGTTCTTATATTATCTAAAGCATCGATTATTACATCATTTAGATTGATTTGCTGTTTATCAAGTTTTAGTGATTGGCTTTCGATCCTTGTAGCGTCCAAAATGTTATCTGAAAGCCTTTGCAGCCTTCTAGCATTTGCAATTGTAACATCCAGCAATTGATGCTGTTCGACGTCTTTGGTATTCGATCTAAGGAATTCGGTCAATCCAAGTATAGGTTGTATGGGAGTTCTTAGCTCATGGGCTGCCACATTGATAAACTCTTTTTGCATTTTATCATTAATTTTTAGTTGTTCATTTGCTTCTGCAAGTTCTTTGTTTGCTCTTGTCAATTCTAAGGCCGTTAATTGAAGTTGTTCATTTGACTCATTCAATTCTTTTGTTCTATTCCTTACTATGCTATTTAGACTGCTGTTCCATTTAATAAGAAATATTATAAGACCTACAATAGCAACAGAGATTCCAGCTAGGAGGGAAAGCATCTCCGTTCTCTCTGTCGATATAACATCATTTATCTTTGAATATATTGTGGAAGTAGGAGTTATAACAAAAATAGAGTATGTTGGCTTTCCTTCTACAAAGATAGGATAGCCAGTATTTAGCCTTTGACCATTAATAAATTCATAAACGCCAGAAGCTGGTTTACCTGCCATTACTGTTCGTATCAGACTATTCAAAATAGCATTATGTCCTGTTAATGACTGAGTATGATTGCCAAAGAATGGCGTGCCAACAAATGATCTAATTGGATGAATTAATTGAACCGAGTTGGAATCCAAGACTGCAAGGTACTGAAACTTGATGTTGTAAATATTTCCATAGTGCTCAAAGAACTCTATAGTAGGTATTGATGTTCCTACTAATCCAATGTATTTTCCAGTTTCTCTATTTATTATAGGATAGGTCATTGCTATTCTGTATTTGCCATCTCTTCCTTCATAGCCATTTGAAAATACTGGCATCAGAGTGGCTTTAGTGTTTCTTATAAAATCTCTAAATGCATAATTGGTGTCAATAAATGTCCGTTGCCCTTTTGGAACTATGTTAGTGGCTATTATATTGTTCTTATCTACAATAAAAAGCCTGTCAACCATAGTAATATTGTTGAGTTGAGGATATATTTCTTGCAAAAATTTTTTCGTTTTATTACTGGATAAATCTCCTTGCTGCAAATATGTAGAACTTGCTAAAACTTCAAGCTTGGCCATAATAAAGTTAAGATCTGAGCTAATATGTTGAGAAAGGGCTTTTGTAGACTCTATCTGACGCTGTTGTTGCTGTTCAAACAGGTTTCTTCTAACACTGCTTTCAGTATTATTTTGGAGATAAAAGAATAAACCATAAGAAATAATGACAATCAACACAATAGAAACAATAGCTATTTTCTTCGTTGCATCAGAAAAATAACTATCGTTAACATTCGTTAGGGGTGATCTCATCTATAGCCATAAGTATTATTCCCATGCTTGTTATTATAAATTCAAAATCTATGATGAATGCAAATATCAATGACTCAAATTGGGGAATACTAATCTAACTCTGCTAATAGTTGTTTAGATAATAATCTATTTAAGTTAGTGAGCATTCAGTTTTCCTTAATTTAACAGCGCCGTCTTTATCAAAAGAGACCCTTAAGGTCATTGCTGATCACTATCGTTGGTTACAAATGAATTATAAACCTAAATAAAAAATAGTATTTCCTTCTGTTGTATCTAAACAGAATATCTAAACTGGCGTATTGCAATATTAAAGTGTGATAATTTCAAATGTCGAATGGTATGGCTTTAAAGATAGTAGTATATTCTACTTTAGAAGGTATATAGCTCATGTG
>DATDNG010000109.1:0-8455 GCA_036518375.1 Nitrososphaeraceae archaeon
TTTACAGGAAACTGCTATTTGTACTAATGATCACTTGCATATGTTTTTCTTATCATCAAATATCTTCTGTATTGCACATAACTATATACTTGCGATTGTTGTATACTGTTTTCACTTCTGCTTTATTATATAATAGAGAAACAGAGTAAGAAACTTTATACAATCACCAAAAGAAAACTGAATGGTGATGATGAATTACTGCTATAGGTAGCGAATACCATTATTACAATAATTCACAATATGACAGAATGGAATTAAGAAACATCAGCAATAAATCCATTAGTTAATTACAGGATATGTAGTTTAAAATATATCACATAGGTAAAAGCATCTAAGCAAGTTTAAAAGAAAGGATTTATATGAATATGAGTAGGCTAACATGGGCTTAGGACAATATATGGCCAAAGAGATTATGAAAGAATTAGGGAATAAGTCAAGGGAATTTTATGAATTTGTGATGCCAGCCATAGATATGGTTGAAGATGGAAACGATTTAATTGTTACAATTGATTTGCCTGGCTTTGAAAAGAAAGATATCATGCTCAGAATAATCGAGAATATATTATCAATCAATGCAAATAGAAAACCGGAAGAAAACCTTGGCACCGTATATTACAGACATAGACCTACCCGGCTAGATAAGAAGGTGGTATTACCTATTTCGATTAATGAAGACAAAGTGGTTGGAACAGCAAAATATGCAGATGGTATTGTTACATTAAGAATTCCAATTCCAAAATCAAGTAATATTCCAATAACGTAATGGAATTGGTATGGTTAACCTTTGATTGTAATAAGAGAACAAACAATACAAGTATCATATAGTGAAAACTCTACAGGATTATCGGTTGATTACACATAAGCATTAGCTATCCAAATAATAGTATTGATATTCTTTTCACATTACTCGGCTATGATATAATCACAAATAGTACGAGTATTTTGTGATACGTCAAATATTCCTACGATATTTTAGGAATAGCCTCTATAATCAATACTATACGTCGTTTGTTTAAATTCAGTATATCATAATATTAAAAACAACAATATCTAAATTCATAGCATAACACACCATTTAGAACATTCACTGCCACATGAAATCTCCATTCCTTTCACATTGACATACTGTTAGAAACAGTAAAAAGTCAAATTGACTAGTCACAGTTATAAGATAGATTTGAAAATTGAACTTAAATGAGCAACGAAACTAATCAGCAGGCTGCAATAGAGCAGAAAATTAACGAAATGGTTCAGCAGTCAAGAATCCTTGAGGCATATATGAATGAGACCATTACTCGTCAAGCTACCTTTACAAGGTTAATCGAAGAGGCTCGCCTTTCTTCTTCCGCTATTCAAAGCATTACAGGTGAATCAGAAGTTGAATCATTGGTGCCTGTTGGAATTGGAGTTTACATAAGAGCTTCATTACCTCCTGTAAAGAAGATGCTGGTGAACGTAGGAGCAGGAGTTACTATAGAGAAAAGTAAAGAAGATACCATTAATTATATTGAATCTAGAATTAAGGAATTTGAAATTGCTTTGAGACAACTTGCTAACCAAAAACAGCAAATAGAAATGCGTATGGAGCAAATTCAAGGCCAAGTTAACCAGATGTTACAACAAACACGTACTACTTCCAAATCACCTCCCCAAACATATGGCCGCAATAGCGGACAACCACACTCATTAGGCTGAACATGAATGTTTGACAAGCTTAAAAAGGCCTTATCAAACGTAGGGATAAAAAACATAGGTCAAAAAGAGATCTCTGAAAAAGACATAAATGACAATTTATTTGATTTACAACTCGCGTTATTGGAAAGTGATGTTGCACAAGAAGTAGTTGATAGTCTTTCTGCGAGATTAAAAGATGAATTAGTGGGATTAAAGCTGGATAGAGGGCAACAGGATATCGAGAATACAGTCAGAACAAAGATTCAAGGTGCAATTGCGGAAATGTTCACCAAAGCAGGAAAAATAGATCTAATCCATAAAATTAAAATGAAGAGAGAGTCTAGAGGCGGACCATTTGTTATAGTATTCCTTGGAATCAATGGAACTGGAAAAACCACTACAGTTGCAAAGATGGCTCATCTATTACACAAGAACGGTATTTCTGTAGTTTTAGCGGCTGGAGATACTCATCGTGCAGGTGCAATTGAACAGTTAACCCAACATGCAGAAAAACTATCATTAAAAGTTATTTCCCAAAGATATGGTGCAGATCCCTCAGCTGTTGCAAGAGACGCAGTAGATTATGGCAGAAAACACCACATTGATGCAGTGTTAATAGACACTGCGGGCAGAATGCAAACTGCTAAGAATCTAATGGATGAAATCAGTAAAATCGTTAGAGTAGTAAAGCCTGATATGAAATTATTTATAGGCGATTCATTGGCTGGAAATGATACTATTAATCAAGCAAGAGAATTTTTTCAATATACTAATTTTGATGGCGCTGTTTTAACTAAAACAGACGCGGATGCAAAAGGTGGAGCTGCGATTTCCATAGTTCATATAACATCAAAACCAATTGTCTATCTTGGAGTTGGTCAGGGGTATGACAATATAGTCCCTTTTGATTCTGACAAGTTCCTTGAATCAATATTTGGTGATGTGTCTATGATTGATATAACTTCCACCATTCCAAAAATTCGCGAGACAGAAATAGAAAAACCAAATACAGCTAGTGCTGTGGGTACATTAGGTGCTTATACAACAACCACAAAAGAAGAACTAAAATCTACAACACCCATATCACCACTATCAACAATATCTAAAGCATCCAATAACCAAGACTCTTCTACATCCACCATTGTTCCCAAAGCAGAAAAAGAGGAGGAGGATCAGGAAAGCCTTGGAAAAAAGCCTTTGGAAAATAAGCCAACTGAACCAACTTTGATACAGGATTATCATACAAGAATTGAAAACCAGCAGGCAGTGATTGAAAAGAGAGAGCAGAAGGAAGGCAAGAAGAGCCGTTTTGGAGGGTTCTTTAGCAGAAAGGACAAAGATAAGAAGGGAAGAAAGTGGGAAAATGAGAGGAAAGGACCAGACGTACAAACATCTACAAAAGTTGAAAATCAAACAGATAGTAAAGAACCAGAGAAACAGAAAGAAGGTTCAGAAGAGGCACAGATAGAAGAAAAGGATAATCAAATATATCTTTCAGATGAAGACATTGAGGACCTACTTAAATAATAAGGACATCCTTAGTCTTCAAGACTTAAGTTCAAGCGAAATTCTTTCAATTTTAAAATTAGCCAGTCAGTTAAAAAAAGAATTGAAAGGCGGAAAATCACGGCAGTTACTAAAAGGGAAGATCCTTGGGATGATATTCCAAAAACCGTCAACTAGAACAAGAGTGAGCTTTGAGGCTGGAATATTTCAGTTAGGCGGAAATACGGTATACCTTAATCTCAGTGATATGCAATTATCCCGCGGAGAATCAATAGAAGATACAGCAAGGACATTGTCGCTATATCTCAATTGCGTTATTGCAAGAGTTTATGATCATACTGATGTTCAGAAGTTAGCCAGATTCGCTTCTATTCCAGTTATAAATGGACTGTCTGATACGTTCCATCCGTGTCAAATACTTGCTGATCTTCTAACGATTCAAGAAAAAAAGGGAAAATTAAAAGGACTAAGACTCGCATGGATAGGAGATGGTGACAACGTTTGCAATGACTTATTGCTAGGTTGTGCAAAGACTGGGATCAACATGACTATGGCATGTCCCAAGGGTTACGAGCCAATGCAGGAAATAGTAAGATTGGCAAAGAAGGAAGGAGAAAACACAGAAGCCGAGATAATAGTTACTGAAGATCCGGTCGTAGCTGTTAAAGATGCTGATGCTGTAGCAACAGATACATTCATTTCAATAGGAAAAGATGAAGAAAAAAATAGGCGGCAACTAGTTTTCTTTCCAAAATATCAGGTGAATTCTGAGATTATGAAACTTGCAAAAAAAGACGCGATCTTTCTTCACTGTCTACCCGCTAAGCGTGGTTGGGAGGTAACCTCTGAAGTCATAGATGGAAATGCATCTGTTGTCTGGCATGAGGCCGAAAATAGACTACACGTTCAAAAAGCATTAATGTGTATTTTGATGAAAGTTAAATAAACTGGTTACCATATTTTTGAGTACTGTATATGCGCATACACACATGTATATATAAATCAAAACCTTATTTACATGGTAGAACATTATTGTCCAATATTCTCCGTTTGTGTCACGATATCGTGTTAGCAGCAGTTTCAACCTCAATAGTTCTGCAGCTAACTCTCGAGTCTGGCATAATCCTTTAAATTCTTGTAATATGGTGGTAAATTTGTCTTGGTTGTGTTTGCGCATATGCGATGTTAACCTGATTCTCAATATTATAATATTGTACACATAAATGACTGAATATATAGGTCAATTACGATTCTTTATGTAGAACTCATAAGTCTACCTTATTCCATTCCTTACTTATTTAAGATAATATTATTTGTAGCAGAATACTCGCGCCAAACGCTCATAGTTTACCTGGCGTTAGTGGTGGCAATAATAGTAGTAGCGATACAGCTATGAATATGAAAGGAGATGCATATGAGGAAAGAAGTAGGAAATATCCATAGAGATGAGATATACAACAAGACTCAAAATCAACATACATTTCAATATTAAATAGCATATATAGGCATATGGCGCCACTAATAATATTCCAAAGTGGAAGGTTTTGGGAGATTAGTTTGACGTTTGCAAGTGTATATACATGGCACTAAATGATAGCAGTAAACAATTAGTATGGCTGTTGCTATGACTTAAGCGATAAACCTAATCCTATTGTTAGTAGTACGAGCACATAACAATTGGGGTACAATGTGACAATAGATATAAGGACGTCAAGTGGATTTAGACAGCTACAGGTAATCTATCTATCATCATATTGTTCTACCAAATGACAAAATAGCTTTCAAATATGTGTTCAAAATGACATATGAAACCTTAACCCCTGATAGTATCATATTTGCATAGTGCCAATTTTGTTATGCTTATTCATATTTGATACCCAGTTAATTAACAAATCAATTATTCTCTAGTCCTGTTAGCTTAAGTTATTACTTCGTGCTTTCAATCTTTTTGTCATGTGTATCTGTAAATAGATTAAGTCAGTTTATAACGTGGTGTTAATTACGTTCTTTATTATTATGTATATATTTGCAGGGAAAGCGATCATCAAAGCATCAGTTCTATCACTAATATATTGAACTTGTTGATCTTGGTTATTCTTAGTCGGTGGCGGTAGCAGTAGCTCTACTATCTAGTAGTAATATACCTTTCTTTACCTTATCAATCAATAGTGATACCAATTCACGAGTTTGATCTCCACCATACAGATCATCTGGCAACTGCCCATTATCAATAAGCTCCGTAACTTTTATCAAAGCCCATTCTAAAATTGCTGACTCTTCATAAGAAAGTTTGAGTGTTATTGTATTGTTCTTTTCTTCCTCGTTACTACTACTCATATGTCAATAACAAATAATAGTCCATTTTAAAGTTCTCAATCCAATAGCATTGGTTAACAGTATGCAGTGAGTCAACTTTTCTTCAAAGCCAATTTATTGTCAGGGTCAAATGGAATAAATCTGACCTGCTCAGGATTTTTGGAAGTTTAGGAAGAAAATTACGCTTAACTTCAGACAAGGGTCTGCTAAAACGACCTCCAAAAATGATCAGATGTATTGTTTAGAATGAATTATGCTATACAAAAAATCTTAACCTTTCTCGTGGTAACTTGCAGCTGGTAGATTTGATAATACGCTATATAAGGAACGGCTCCAGAATAAACACATTATATTGATATTTAACGGAACAACATCGTAGTATTACTGCTGCGTCCACCATATAGTTTTGTTTTTGAGAGCTTAATCATATAAGAGGTCTCATTGATAATATCGGTAATAAGTTTATTCTAGAGAAAGGCAGCGTATACCAATAGCTCTCCAATAAAAATTTACTGTGACATATCATTCAGGTTACTAATTGCTCAGAAATGCTGCTGAGAATTATACTAATATTGCTGAAACGAAAATGAAAGTTATGTTCAAGTTAAGCAAATCGAAAATATGCACAATAGGAATGATTGTAGGAATAATCCTTGGCTAGTCTCTTTATAATGCCACTACATGAGCACTGGTAATATATTATAATATGTAACAGGTCTGCTCATAGAGCTATTCATACACCCTTTGTTCTTTGCCTCCTGTTTATCCGTTCTGTTTATGATCCATCTATTGTTTCCTTGATAAGTAGGAAAATGAAACTATCTTCCTAGAACGATGATAGATGACATTCATCCGTAGATAAACGAAGAGGTGAGGCGCTTCGTGAAAACAATTCAAAACGATCAAGATTAGAATTATGTGTTTCAAACAAAATAAACCTGAATAGTTATTACAAATCGACCACTAAACAGCGGGTCTTACATGGTATTTAAAGCCATTATACACCAGTTGATATATATATCCGTAATGAACATGCATCCATATGTCGACAAGAAAGGAGCAAAGAACAGGACAAGGAGAGGTAGAATATACAACATCAACATCACAATTGCATCAAGAACAACAACAGTCTATTAATAAGGCACTAGATGAAACAAAGAACAATATCAGAAAGGCAACAGATGAAGCAAGAAAAGAGATTCCTCGTTATACACAGGCTGCCAATGAATATCAGGAGCAAACCATTCAGGCCGCAAGAGAAATTGCAGATAACTATATAGAATCACAAAAGGAAATTATTAATTCTCTACAGTCAGCATGGTTACCTCATATAGAAGCAGCAAACAGGCTATTTACTACAAGCTGGGTATCTCCAAGAAATGTGGTTGACAACTATGCAAGAGTAGTTAGCAGTGTAGCAGATAATGCAGTCACATCCACTAGGCTAGTAAACAACACTATATTCGCAAATATGGAAGCATTCAAGACATCAGTTCAAAACGCAAGAGATAATGTAAAAGAGTTCTCTAGAATAGGCGTTAATAACGCAAAAACATTTGAGCAAGTATCAAGAGATACTACTGCAACAACTACTTTCTCCCATTAGAAAAAAGGAATAGTTACATACAGTTCTTCTGATGGTTATGATTAACAGAATCTAACCACTTTTTATTTTAACTCGAACAGATTTAACTATTTGAGCTTTTTTATCTTCTCTATATTTTCTATAATTATCTGATTTGTAGGTTGTAATCATTTAAGCCAAGAAGCAACAGCATGAAGAAACTCTGAACATGGCGCGGGGAGTGGGATTTGATTCCTCAAGCTATGATTGGGGATTCCTTTGCCTATAAATACCCATAAAGTAATCGGTCATTTAATACTGATATATACATATATTTCCTAGTTAGGAATCAAATAATAGACATATTTTTCATTTTTGTTCTTAGTTTTTCTAAATTCTTATGACAGCCATAACACAAAGATATCCCATTATCCAAACTCCATATCTGCTTACATGTTTACATGTAGAGATAGCTAATATGATATATAGAAGATATTAATTGCTACGACCACCTACCCCTACCATGAATAATAATAACAAGGCTACACAAATAGCAACGCTTGCCAATGGATGTTTTTGGTGTACTGAAGCAATCTTCAAAAGACTCAAAGGTGTCAAATCTGTTCTACCGGGATATTCAGGAGGAGTGGTGGAAAATCCTTCTTATGAGCAAGTATGTACAGGAAAAACAGGACATGCAGAATCAATTCAAATAGAATTTGATCCAACAGTAACATCTTATGAAAAAATCCTTGATATTTTTTGGCATACACATGATCCAACTACCCTTAATAGACAAGGCAATGATGTTGGCACACAGTATAGATCTGCAATCTTTTATCATGATCAAAAACAAAAAGAGATTGCTGAAAAGTCAAAAAGAGATCTTGAAAAAGCAAGTGTTTACAAAAACCCTATTGTGACCGAAATTACCCCTTTTAAGAATTTCTGTGTTGCGGAGGACTATCACAAAGATTATTATGAGAAGCATCAGGACGCTCCATATTGCAGTTTTGTCATAAATCCTAAACTACACAAACTAATTCAGAAGTATGGAAATCATTTAGAAGATAGATACAAGTAATCCATGCTTATTACCTATTATTTTTTTATTAAGATATAATAATGAAGGAACTCGCCATCTTTTTTAGCTTCCACATCATCAGCTTAACTGCAACTCTATGAATGATTCATTATCCAATATAGAGAATAAGATAAACCAAAGAATTCAAGAACTCAAATACAAGATGAAAAAGGCAAACCAAATAATCGAGACAGATAGATTATGGATTAGAATAGAAGCGTTACAATGGACTTTGGCACAGATACTTGAATAAAGAGGGTAAAGGTATCTTGTTTTGTGAAATAATCACTGTGTATGCCTCAGGTTTGGAC
>DATDNG010000110.1:0-4087 GCA_036518375.1 Nitrososphaeraceae archaeon
AAGCAATGAATTTGAAAAGATATAAGATAAACCATTTTGGGATTTGGGATGTAGATGATGCTGTCATTCGTGTCACGGCTGTAGAATCATCTTCGTTGAAGTCTTTAAATAGAAGAAAATGAAATTTTCAGTTCGTAGGTACTAACAAAGGAATGTCCGATGTTCGCATAGCACAGACCACTGTCGACTCTAAGCAATCTCAGATCGAGTCCGACGATATGTTGATTGTCAATGGTTTGAATGTCAGATCCCAGAATAAGACAATTCTTGAAGATGTGAGTTTCAAGGTGAAGAAAGGAACTTCACTTGCAATCGTTGGTCCAAATGGAGGCGGTAAGACCACTGTGTTTAGAACACTGCTGAATACAATCCGTTACACAGGAATGATAAAGTGGAACGGCGAAGTAAGAATGGGCTATGTTCCTCAGAGTCTTGTCTCTACTGATTTACCCATATTGGTAGAAGAGTTTCTAAGACTCAAATGCAGGACAGATTTCGAGACTTGCACAAAGGCAGTGGGTCTTGACAAAGCGATTCTCAGACAGAACATCGGATCTCTTTCAGGAGGAGAGCTTCAACGTGTTTTGATTGCATGGGCTATCGTGGACAACCCAACAGTGCTCCTACTCGATGAGCCAACCTCTGGTGTAGATATAGGCGCTGAGGAACCAATCTACGAAAAGGTAAATGATCTTAAAAAAGAGCTGGGAATAACGGTTCTTCTGATTTCTCACAACATGCATGTTGTGATGCACTACTCTGACTATGTGTTAGCCTTGAATAAGCATGTATTGTTCTTCGGTCAAACAAAGAGCCTGACTCATTCACAGTTGTTGAGCACAATATATGGAAATGAGTTCGCTCTGTCAGAGGAGGAGCATTATAAAGAGTAGGTTTTTTCTTGCCGGATACCATCACATTAGGTCTCATAGCCGGCGCATTTGTAGGGTCGACTGCTGGCTATCTTGGCTCGATCATGCTATCAAAGCACATGGCTCTGGTTGGTGATGCACTTTCACATGTTGCTCTTCCAGGTCTTGCGCTTGGAATACTGTTTAGCTTCAATGCGTTTATCGGAGCTTTCTTATTCTTGGCTGCATCAGTAATTGCTACATGGTATCTTCAAAAATCAACCACTCTCTCAGTAGAAGCAATCATAGGAGTACTATTTGTCTTAGCACTTTCGATAGGAATTCTTATCACCCCAAAAGTAGATCTGCTTGAGGCACTTTTTGGTGACATATCGAAAATAACGTTAACTGACACAATAACAACAGTTCTAGTTTCTCTCTTTGTAGTTTTCGTAACGAGGAGAATTTATAACAAACTGGCCATAAGCATGATTTCTAAAGAACTTGCTCTCGCAAGCAGGATAAAAGTCGAGAGGATAAATTTGATCTTTTTACTCCTAGTTGCTATAATAGTTGCAGTCGGAATAAAGGAGGTTGGAACGCTGCTAGTAGGGGCAGTAGTGATAGTTCCAGCTGCTGCAGCCAAGACTATCAGCACTACACTCTCTCGCTATTCTCTCATGAGCGCTATCTTTGGCCTGGCCAGTGCAACATTAGGTGTGGTGTTATCAAGCTACGTGAATCTACCTGCAGGCCCACTTGTTGTAATTGTGGGAACGGTTATTTTTGCGGGAGGTTTTCTTACAAACTTCCTATCAAAAAGACTTAAGAGCCAGAGAGCATCGGCACAAATACATCACGCTTGATCTGTGAACTTGATGACTCTATCAACAGCAATAATGATGATGTCCAAAGTACTAAGGACATAGAGTATCAGCGAACTGATACAAGGTGCATCCATAATGGAAAAGCTTGCATTAGAGAGTCTTGTGCCGTTTTTTTATTAAGTCTTTTGTCTACTTCCCTTGCTATCCATTCATCATAAGAAGTTGTGTCTGTAAGTGCAAACAGTTCAACTCTATCCACACCAGTAAAGGATTCTACCCTTTTGAGAATGGCATCTGCTGTAAAAATGTCCTTAGTGAATAAGATCAGGGTTATTATGTTGTCCGGATCAATTATAGGAGGTTGGCAAAGAATATTGTCTTTTAGTTCCGCATATATACTCTCAATCATCTGGTTGTTAAAGGATTTGTCAGTAGTATTTATTACGAGCGCGAATTGAATACTATTAGTTAGTGAGTGTAGTGCACACTGAAAGAATATCGTAAAAAAGCCAATAGCGACCTTTGCACTAGTATTCTTTGGCACGTTGTCGCTACCGATGAAGAAGATAATAATAATGTCGTGTTAGTACTTAGACTGAGAAACTGCTGAGCACTTTATTTCTGATAAGTACAAAAAATGCGTTGGAGTCGTGCCAAACAAAATTGTCACTTATATTAAAGATCTTAAATTTTCAGACCAAGTTCGACTAGCTGAAATCAAAAGACAATCAAGAAAAGAGAATTGGAGAGTTGTTTGCATACTGTTAAATGCATTGCAGAGATTGGATATGAACACTGAAAAGGTGCTTACAGAATTTAAGGATATTCAATATCTAGATCATAAACTACAAGCTTTGGAAATCGCGATAGATGAAATGGAAAATGATGTGTGACTATAAGATTCATTATCATCATTAAGGTACACTTTTATTATTATCTAATGGCTGCCAATGGCCTAACCAGATTTCAATTGCAATTAATAGACCAATGTCATTATAACTTTATTCCATTATTGGCTCGTTCGTTTGCTATTATCACCTAATAGATCTAATGTATCTTCTGCAATATCGATTGCAGTATGTGAATCAACGTTCGGCTCCAAGGTCACGAGGACTAAGTTATTATTCATATAAAAGGTCAAGATTGAAATATTTTGGCGCTCTACATATGCAAATCGCGCTTTGCCCATTGTATCATCAAATCTCTGTCTCATTGATTTTCGAAGAACTGTTTGAGCTAAATATAATTCCTCATTAGTCTGATCTACTATTGAATCGATCCCTTTACGCGTACCTCCAGCGATAAGTAGCCCTGCGTCGTCTATTACGCCTGCATAACGTATATCATCATGTAATGCAAAGATTGCTTGACACAATTTTTCGTAATCCATGTGATGCTAGTAGAACAAAATCTATTTATTGAATGTTAGTATAAACCAAATAATGTATAATGCTTTCATCTTGTTGTGAATAAAACATATCATTTGTTAGTTAGTTTGGCTATTGCAGGGTCCTCACATAATATGAAAGATCTATTGAAAGGAAGACCCAAAACTACCCGCAACTTTTGGGAAGTTATCGGGCTTAGTTTTCAGTGTAGGGTATATAAATTGCATTCTCCCACATGCTGCCGGTCTTGAAGTCCATCTTGTTGTAGACATCTTTGAGCGTAAAGATTACATCCGTGTTTGCAATCAAGTCTGTCTTGTGCATGCAATGGGTCGAAATCCAAGGCCACCCTACATCCCACTGCCTCGGATACCCTCATTGGGCTCCCTGGCTTTATGTCTGCTGCTTTTGCTCCTCCTGCCTAGCCTGTGCTAGCTTTTGCTGGAGCCACATTTCTGCAAAGAAATATAATGAAAACTTGGCCAGGCTAGTTAACTTGGGCTCGTGTATCAAATGAGCTTCATAGGCCTGGTTACATAAGTCTTTGAACATTGGGATTAGATTTGGGTTCATACGCCAAGCTATCAGGTTGTTACCTTTGAAGATTTGTTATCGTCGTTTTGTCTAGAAGAGTTTTCCACTAAACTCCTCTATGGAGGTGGTATTATATAAAGATTAAACCTTGACAAGGAAAACGAGCCTGTAACAGGGCTGTTACAGTTTGTTAACAGCGGTGTTAACAGTTAGAGGGTAAATGTTAACAGTAAATGGATTTTCCAAATATGTCGACTTTGGATAAACCTGGAATAGCCTGATATCCTGACTGTATTTGGTTGTACAATAATGGAAAGGCTGCTGTACAATGTTGTCGACAACACACATAGGGTTTTTGTTGCAGATCGTAAAGTTATCTTCGTCTGTGCTTTTTCCGCTTGAGCTCTAGTATGCGTTGTCTCATATAAGGATTAAAGCTTGAGAATGAAAAGGAGGCCGTAACGGGCTGTTACGTTTTGCTTGCAAC
>DATDNG010000111.1:0-3056 GCA_036518375.1 Nitrososphaeraceae archaeon
AATAGGAACCCGACTTACAGATACAAGTTCACAAGTAACTCACATCAAAATTTCACTATTATATCGGGAGAGCAAACTGCAGTTAATACAGAGCTATTCGGTGACCCTAGACATGTACTGGGTTTCTATGCTCTAGGAGGGCAGCATAAATAAATGGTAGCAAAACAGTTGCCTCGCCGTGAATTGTTGCATGTCGAGCTTTAGTTGTAACCTTGCTCCAGGAAATTGCTTCTTCAACTGGAGCACCGCTCAAACTTCCATCCCATTCTGAAGCAGTTGTAATATATACTGCATAATCCAAGCCACCTCTAAACTGGTTCCACCATAGCGTATGGTGCTTTGATATGCCACCACCAACCATGAATGCAGCTGATTTCTTTGCTTCATATATCAGATCAGATAATTTAGTTTCGTCCATTAGTATATCAATTTTGAAATCTTTGTGCTGTTGATGAAAAAACCAAATCTGACTACCAACTGCACCATCTACTATACCTGGAACAATAATTGGAATTTTATTTTTATGTGCCCAATACAAAAATGATGATTTATCAAGGGTACTGCCAATATAATCTACGATTTCATGTGTTGCAATATCTCGTTTTCCATGTTTGTAATACAAGTCCTTCATGCAAACCTGTACTTTTTCTTCGATCAGTGGCCCGTAATTATTCATTGGGATAAGTACATTACCCAGGCGGTGGATGTTTTTCTTGAATAGTGAATAATCATTCATTCTGAATTCACCTGCATAATAGTTATCATATGTCCTAGCAATATCATGATCAAGAGCACCACAGGTGGTAATTATGCAATCGAACATTTTGCTTTTTATCATATCACGGATAATCCCTCGAACACCAGTGGATATCAGTGCTCCAACAAAAGACAGAAACTTTGTACATTGGACTTCCTTCTGCATACTTTGCAAGATCTCTAAACTGTTAGAAAGGTTTCTTGATTCAAAGCCGCCTGTCTCCCTCATCGTGTGAAAGATCGATTTAATATTATTGGGCTTTATGGAATAATCCTTTACTGCGTTGCTTGATAGTCTGGCTTTATTTTTGTTTTTTCTAGGGTTGATAGTCATGAATGCAGATTGCTAGCATAGTATAAAATATCTTCTTGGTAAGGATAAATGATGCTCTGAGAATATTCCTTGGTGTTGTAAGAAGTTGACTTCAAAATACAATTGTACAGAATTGATCGCTTATAGATAGACATCTAATTATCATATACCACGTTATTATCAAAAAAAGTGGGAAAGCCCTCCGAATTTAAGAAATTAAATACTTCAATCCAAAAAGCTCAGGATTTTTCTGATAATTTGGGCCCTGCAGTTTCCGGCTCAAGGACTTGGAGATCATTTAATACTTTGACAACTCCTGATGTATTCCAAGCCTCTTGACCTACCAAGCGCCTTTCTTCGTAAGTCTTTACACTGCCTTTTAAGGTGACGGCCGCATTATTGACATACACTTCAATTTGATTTGAACTGATATTATTATTATTTCTTAGTTTCTGGTCTATATCATTTTTCAATTCCTCATCAGTTTTGCGGCCTGGAATATTGGATGAGTCATATGGCTCGTTCCCCCAGTAATATCCGGAATACGAATCCTCCGGAGGCTGTTTTCTAGGTTCACTTCCATTTTTTTGTTCTTCCATTATCTTAACTGATTTTACTATTGGATATAATTCTTCTAGTGCTAAGACAGAAGTCGTTCTTCTTTAAAATCTGGTTTAAAATGCCGCGGTCTCAACTATAGCTAAATATTATATCTTGGGTATGCAAATACATCTAATCGCATTGTTCTAATTTATGTTCAATACAATTTTTAAAAGTAAGACGATTTCTCTTATCTGGATGGACAGTAGACATTCCTTCAGTGGCAGAAAAATCGATCCTCCAAATGTTTTACCCAATATGACAGTTTCACAGCTGATTGACTACTTTGCAATAACAGGTTACAATGCCCGCCGACTTTCAGAAGCAGCCGAGATCATGAAATTTATGATTGAAACGAATTCCACTATATGTTTAACTCTTGCTGGGGCAATGACTCCAATTGGGATGGGTAAAGCTGTCGCAACTATGATAGAAAGTGGATTTATCGACTGGATTGTTACGACTGGAGCTAATGTATACCATGATTTACATTTTGCTTATGATTTACCTGTACGCCAGGGACAATTTAATGTAGACGATGATATCCTGTATTCCAAACAAATAGTTAGAATATATGATACTTACATAAAGGAAGTGGGCACTTTGCAAGCCCAAGACGTCATTGTTCAAAATCAACTAACAAAAAATCAACAAATGTTACCTCAAGTTTCATCTACTGCCGACATATCACACATATTAGGTAGAGCTGCACAGGAAACGTCAAATCATCCTGAAAAATCGTTTCTAGCATCAGCATATAAGCATAGTATTCCAGTTTACATGCCAGCAATAGGCGATTCTTCAATCGGTCTTAATATGCTTCCACTATTGTTTAAAGAAAAAGGAGTATCTCCAAATGTAATTTTAGATATAGCTGAATCAGCTGCAATTCTATGGAAAAGCAATACATCTGGTGCGGTTGAGTTAGGTGGAGGTGTTCCGAAGAACTTTTTCCAGCAAACTGGACCAGCGTTGTACCAGATATTAAAGATAAAAGAAGGTGGGCATGACTATATAATCCAGTTGACCGATGCTAGACCTGATACAGGAGGTCTATCAGGGGCCACTTTACAGGAGGGCAAAAGCTGGGGCAAGATTAAGACGTCACATAAAGGAAATGTTATAGTTTATGGTGATTCATCTGTGTACTTTCCTATGTTGTGTTCATACGTACTCTCAGAATGCAGACAAAAAGGTTCAAAAAAACTATATACCAAGAAAGACGCTTGGACGGCAGAACTGAAGCAGATATACCTCAAAAAGAAAAAAAGTAAGGTGAACCAATAAGTACGCAAGAACGTATCTTAAATATTTCCAAACACTGAAATTAACCATAGAGGCAGGGTCTCGAAAATTAACAGAAGTCAAATATTCGCTTAGCAGCTAA
>DATDNG010000112.1:0-3348 GCA_036518375.1 Nitrososphaeraceae archaeon
AGAAAGTGTCTAATCTCCTCATGTTCTTGCAAGGTTCGATTTTCATCTGGTATGCGAAGGATAGCCATAGCAATCTTTTCTCCTTTCAATATTCTTAAGAAACGTACTATAAAAGGTTGAATAAGCAGCTTCTTTAACGCATAATAACACATTTTGCTCTGTTGTACTTGATGATAATGTTATTGCAACATTTCTGTCTGAGGTAACATTCCTGGGAAGATGAAAAGAAAGAATTGACCAAAAATAATATGAAAACAACAACAACAACAGCATCAATATCATTAGTTATTGCGCTATCCTTGCTATTATTTGCAGGAGTATTAGTCAGTGGTAATAACAATAATGTACTAGCAAAGAAAAACTCTAGACCATTTGTACCACCACTATGTCATCTGCCTAAAGATCCAATTTGCAACCTGCCGCCCTCACTATGGTTCAAAGCCTAATGGTAAAGGCTTGCTGATGTCCAAAATTCTTGATAGCAGAAGAATAGAGTATAGCTGCAGTAGTGATAATCAGTACTTGGCAATTGACTTAGTATTCTAACAATTAGAATTTATTGAAAATTATATCTTTTCTGATAGGCTTCTGTTTTTCATGCTGTTCCACTAGCCAGTATACCCACATTCACCTGATCTTGGAGAATCAACCATTGGCAAAGCCATATCTTCGCCATATTCATGTATCTTTAGACAATTGTCACAGAATGAAGCTTGTTTTATGCTCCTTTCAGATCTACAGATTGAACAAATGCTTGTTGCAGTTGCTTTTTTACATGTATGACATAGAAACAAAATTGGATCGTTTCTGGTAACAAGCCGAATTGGTTTTCTACCTTTCTTTATTTTGCCAGGTGTACTTGAAATGACTTTAAAGATTAGTTCGGTAGAGCTACCATAGTCATATACATATTCAAAAATCATGCTTGGTTTGAGGATTTGTTTAACCTAACTCCCATGCTCCTACTACTGAACCAGGGATCTGGCCGAATTCGTATCTCTGGTTGTTAATAGTAAAGCAGCTCAAATGGCCACAGCATTCAAGCCACATGTCTCTAAGAAGGGAATCAATATCTTCAAGTTTGCACATGCCATCTGCTTCTATGAAGAACCAATATTCTGGAAAATATTTTGAAGAAACTTTCAGTAAGTATACGATATAATGTTGGGTAGTATTATTATTTCTCAATAATATGTATTCTTTATCTCTGAACTGAGGAGAAGAAGAAGATGTATGTCTAACCTTGCATGATTCCAGATGACGAGCCATTATGGTACCAGAAAAACTTCCTGAACAATAGGCGCATTGTCCTAATGTCAATATAATTACAAATAGAAAGGTTTACAAATTATATGAAATAGTAGCATGCATCATTGATCAAATCATTCTACAAATAATCGTAACCTTCTTTTCTTTACTTGATTAGAAACTTGCATATTAAATCTCCTTTTGCGGCTCTATGTGTCGTTTCGATCTTTGCATCAAGGAGTTTTTCAAATAACTCTGTTTCAACAGAACATGCTTCCCAGTGCTTTTCTGCAATGTGTATAATTGGACAGTTATATTCCAAGAGGACATGCTTTCCTCCTCTTTCATCTCCTTTCTGTACTCCTAGACCACCACTACTAACACTACTCCTTGAGGTCATCTTCTTTGATTCGGCCATATATCCTTCTTCATCTCTAATCTTTGCTAATTCCTTAATACGCTTATCAAAATCTAAGTCCTTAAGGCGTTTGTAATATTGATCAAAAAGCTCGCTTTGACGTTCCCGCAGAACCTTTTCAATAGCTTCTGTACCCATGTTTCTTTCAATAAAGTCAAGAGCACGGGTAGCAATTGCACTATATGATTTTGGAAACACAGTTTTACTTTGACTTGTTAGCTGATACAGCATTCTTGGCCTACCCACATGTCCTCTAGTTTCAATGCTTTCTACTAAACCTCTTTTTCGTAAAACGGTAAGGTGTTTATGAACTGCCATTCTTGATATCTTCATAACGTTTGCTAATTCCTCAAGTCCTGCTTGTTGCATAACCTTAAGGTAGTAAAGCAGCTTCTTCTTTGGTTCACTAAATCCATCAGTGATGTTTCTTTCAATAGCTTTTGTAATGATCGATGGATGAGGCAAATATGCAAATATGTAAAGTTACTCATTCATAAACCCTTTGGTTTACAAAAGATCAGATAACATCAACGAGAGCGAGTTATACAGACTTTTTGTCATAGGCAAAAAATCACTTATAGAGATAAGAAAGAGTAGAGCTAGAAGATCTGGATTAAAGGATCATAACCAACATCAACAACAACAACCGCGAAATAGCAACCGAGTTAGGCTTGCCCATATTGTATACAACGTCAATCTCAAAGTAAATATAAATCAGCAATAATATTGTTGTATGAATGAATGTAAACACTGGGGCTGTAATAAACTCAATAATACTTGTGTGGGGTGTGGTGTCATCATATGTCCATTCTGTCTAAAGGAACCCAAGGCTTGCAGCTGCGAAAATAAGGAAACATGCTGCACCTAAAATTTTGCATCGATCTTACGTCAATACTATGATAATGTGATAACAACAACAATAATTTAATTGCATTATGTGATATCTTAGATGTACGATTCTATCTTTGGTGCATTTCTCTGCTTTGTTGCATAATTCAGAAAAATCGTTATAAGATGACGACTTTAGCAATTCTCAAGAATGGAGCAAATACAATTTACTCTCTTTTGAATGAAGATTTCAAATTTGTTGGCTAATATCAGATTCATGCAACAATGCACATTTCTCTAATACCAATTTCAAATAGGTTTTAGGAACGTAACTTAGCCATATGTACCTCAACTATAATATAATCTTGATGAAGTTGAATTCAGAAGAGCAAGACATATCAAGTGTAAAGGTATCTGCTATAGATTTGCTGCAAAGGAACCCAAGAATGGTTTTCGTTATTTGGAAGGACAAAAACCTTATAGTATATGCGGTATTTTCATAGATACAAATGAAATGACTACCTTTAGATGTCCGTGTTGTAATAACAGATTGAGGATGAATTCATATAAATACAAACAACATAGACAGATACACTATATCGTCACCAACTTACGTTTAGAGGATAAGATAATCAACTAAATAAAATTAAAGTATCATTAACTTCAAACCTTCTAACACCAATAATAACAATAGTTCAATTATTATCTCCAGACAAAAGTACCTCAATTCCAGGAACTGTTGATATTAAACTAAATAACACTAGTGCATGGAATAATGATGTAAAGACAAACATCTTAATTTCTAAAGGAAAAGTAATCACTATTGACTTGGATAATAATGCTACATCGAATCA
>DATDNG010000113.1:0-14093 GCA_036518375.1 Nitrososphaeraceae archaeon
ATCATGTACTGTAATACCCATCACCAGTATTTTCATTATCTAATTAATTCAATCTAAGTTTTGCTAATGAACAGATATTGCACCTATAACTTTTCCATTACAGACTCTACTTTTTTTTCGAGGCTAATAGATCTATCTAGCCTTTCATCTATTCTGATTGTAGTTATTATTCTTTTTGCACCAGCTGATCTAACTGCTTGATGAGCGACTTCAATTGCTGTTAGAATATTGGAAAAATTATTTGTTTCTATCTGTGTTCCCATAGCAGTAAGCACAGCATTCATATCTTTTATTTTACGAATAGCATCAAACGCGGCAGCAATCTCTCTACTCATGCTTATTCCTGAGTTTGTCCCAATCGGTATCACACTTATCTCTGCATGTAACGTTTGTTCACCCATATCATATACTTAGAATCTCCGATAAAATAACGTAGCGTCTGTTAATTTTTATAGTCGCTCAAGGCAACAAAACGTCATTGAAAATACAGGAGTTCATATCATCGTTACCTCAATCAGTACTCAAAGGGGAAGATGTTTCAATTCCAGATAACGTAATCAAGAAAATATTTAAGCTTGTCAATCTTCGTAAGACAGATATTTTCTATGACCTGGGATGTGGAAATAACAATACTGTTGCAATAGCTGCCAAAGAATTCAAAGTAAAAATGTCTATTGGAATTGAAATAAGAAAGTCATTAGCAATCAAAGCACACAAAAAAATTGAAGGTATAAAGAATGCTAAAATAGTTAATGGCGACATTAGAACAGCTACTTTCTCTGATGCTACAGTTTTACTCTTCTGGTTTACAGATTCAAATGTCATTCATCACATGATTAACAGATTTGAGAATGAATTGAATGATGGTGCTCGGATCATAACGATTTGGTCTCCGCCTGAACTAATGTTACCTGTAAAGGTTAAGTTTCCTTTTTTTGTTTGCAGAAAACCCTTCAGATACGCCAAGGATATAAGGGAGCAAATTAAAGCGATCTATGGAAATCCGTGTATAGATTTTACTGCTTCATGGTTACTTGCTGAACAGTATATTCATGAATTAGAAGTCGTCCCAAACCAATACCTTAGATTTGTAAATATGCTTCAGAGTATGATAATTTGGATAAATGCATGGAATATGGGAGTGGCTTGTGAGGAGGAAATTCCTCCTCCTGTACAAACCTACATAGGAATATTGAAAGCTTTTTTTAACATTGATCTATCCGACATGATTTCAAAATAAGATAATACAAAACAATATCAAAATGAAGTTTTATAGTTGTATATTGTATTGTACTTGCCATTGCTTCTCTTACCTTTTTGAATCATTTGATTTGCTATTATCCTTGATAACATTGATATTTACGGTGGATGTTGCAGTCTTGTCTTTACCGCTATTTACTGTAAGCTTAAATTTCAATGTTGAATCTTTACTAAGACTTGGAGCTACAAAGGTTGCCTTTGCAGTATCAGAATCTATTAACTTAACAGACTTTCCACTAACTTGCTTCCATGAGTAAGATGTTATGTTACCCATGCTGCTGCTCCCATCTAAGATGACAAAAGTGCCACTTTGTATTATTTTATCTGGGCCTGCATTGGCTACTAGAGGGCCACTGGTATTTGTAGTATTTTCATTACCTATTTGGTTAGTAGAAGTAGGACCTGCAATTGTTGGGTTAGTTGTAGAGAATAGATGTTTGACAAGAATATTTAGAGTGCTATTATCAGTCAAACCGTTGCTATCTGTAACGGTCAACTCAAAGGTAAGTGTAGTATCAGCTGATACTCTTGGTGCAGTAAAAGACCAAACAGGTGTATCGGCACCGCTTAATGTAATAACATGACTTGTTGGAATTTGCCTCCATGAGTAAGATAGGATGATGCCATTTAGATCCCTACTTTCCGAACCATTCAAAATAACGGTTGATCCTTCTTTGACGATTTGGTCGGGACCAGCAACAGCAATTGGGCCTGTTTTTCCTATTGCAATATTGCTATTATTATCTAATTTAATAGAGGGTAACAACGAAAAAGGAGCAGTAGCATTATTGTTTGTTAAAGCTTGAGCAGGAGCAGCTTGATATTGCATACTTGGTGCTACTTGTGCATATGTAGCAGTATTAACCCATCCAGTGCAAGTCATAGTGAAAAGAACTATTCCAAAAGCAAGCAATAGTGCCAGTCTTCCAGACTTCAATTGTATAACCCTGCTAGGAGTTTAACAATGACTATAAAAATAGGGTCTATAATTAGAATTAAGTTAAGGTTAAAAAACCATAGACCTATAACCACCAAATTTTTTCAAGTTATCTTCCTACGCGACATTCTTAACAAGGTTACTGTCAAGCAGTCAGTTGTAGATTTGGTATATATTTCCCTTTCCAGCTAAGTCTATACTGCTGAACCTAAGCGTACAATATTAGAACTGGGAAAAGGAATGGCCATAATAAACGTCATAAGTTCTGTAATTCTGATCAATCCTACGCACTAAAGTACATAACAAAAGAAAATGTTACTTCTGGTTCAATATAGGAAATCAATTAAATATGCAAGTCAGTGGTTAAACCAATTAATGAATGACAATCCAAGGAGTATAACTACAAAGTGTATGTTGCAGCTTGAAAAGATGGATATTAGGCTAGGCAAGATACATCGAAACTTATCGGTGCCATCATTAATAGAGATTGCCATTCATAGAAAAGAAGGAAATTTTTCTTCAACTGGTGCATTATCCGTAAAAACTGGCAAATTTACAGGAAGATCACCAGACGACAGATATATTGTTGATGATAATATTACTCACAACTCAGTAGATTGGGGTAAAATCAATGTTCCAATTTCACAACAAAAGTTTGAAAAGATTTTCCACAGAATGAAAAAATATGTAGAAGGTAGAGAATTTTTTGTTTTTGACGGTTACGTTGGAGCAGACATTGAAATAAGGTTGCCTATAAGAGTAATTACTGATAAAGCATGGCATAGCTTTTTTGCAACTCAAATCTTTATCCGTCCAACAATGGCAGAACTCGAAAATTTTAGTCCAGCATTTACACTATTATCTGTAAACGACTTTAGGGCAGTACCTGGAGTGGAAGGAACGAGAACTGAGACTTTCATCATAATCAGTTTTGGAGAAAAAATGGTTCTAATAGGGTCAACTTCTTATGCAGGCGAAATTAAGAAAGCTATGTTCTCTGTAATGAACTATCTTTTGCCTAAAAAAGACGTCTTCCCTATGCATTGCTCAGCGAATGTGGGCATAGATGGAAATACTGCTTTATTCTTTGGATTATCTGGTACAGGAAAGACGACTCTCTCGGCAGACCCTGAAAGACACCTTGTTGGAGATGATGAACATGGCTGGTCTGATAAGGGTATATTCAATTTTGAGGGCGGCTGTTATGCAAAATGCATAAATCTAAAAAAGGAAAATGAACCAGAAATATGGAAAGCTATAAGATTTGGTGCAGTAATGGAAAATGTTATTATTAAGGAAGGTACACGGGAACCTGATTTTGAAGATGGGAGCTTTACAGAAAACACTCGGGTGGTTTACCCTATTGAGTTTATTCCTGGCGCAATAACTCCAAGTGTTGCTGGTCATCCAAAAGTTATTGTGTTTCTGACTGCGGATGCTTTTGGAGTAATGCCACCAATTGCAAAGCTTACGCAAGAAGGTGCCATGTATCATTTCATGTCTGGTTATACTAGTAAATTGGCAGGAACCGAGAGAGGAATCACCGAGCCAAAGGAGACGTTCTCACAATGTTTTGGCGCTCCATTTATGCCATTACATGCTAAGGAATACGCGAATATGCTCGGGAAAAAAATTGCTGAACACAATACCAAGGTATACCTCATTAACACTGGTTGGTCTGGAGGACCATATGGCATTGGCAAGAGAATGAATCTCAAATATACTAGAGCGATGGTCACAGCGGCTTTGAACGGAGACCTAGAGAAAGTGCCATTCAAACATAATGATATTTTCAACTTAGAAATCCCTACTTTATGTCCTGGAGTTCCATCTACAATTCTTGATCCAAGTAATACTTGGACTGATAATAATAAGTATATTATGTCTGCTAAAAGACTTGCAGCATTATTTGTCAAAAACTTTGAAAAGTTTGGAGAAATATCTAAGGAAATTCGTAATGCAGGCCCACTATTATAAGTATAAAATGGTAGCCCGGAGCAGATTCGAACTGCTGTCTCCAGGTTTCTTTTCTTAGAGATCCAGAGCCTGAAATCCCTAGCCCCGCTTGGAGATTGGCCACTAGACTCGGCACCTGATTAATTGAAAATACAGGTTCGACCGGGCTTCACGAGCTACTATACAAAGATCTAAATCAGACTGATATTTGATTTTACCGTTTTGTATTGACTTCCCTAATTACAAGACCATATTCCAAATTTACTTTCTTTCGCATATATGGAATAAGTCTATAGTGTATTGAATAGATGTTCTTTTCCCTTATAAGTATCCCTTTAATTAACAAAGATACAAAACCTCCTGCAACTTTTGATGGTTGTATATTGTAAAGGCGACAGAATTCATCCCTTTTCGTGTGGTATTCCTTTAAATTAAAATATGATCGGTTGACTTCCAATATCAGAGGCCAAACAACCTTTTCCCATACCATTCTACGGTTTTCAGTAGAAGATGCATGTTTTCCTTTGCTTTTGACCTTGTTCTCTTTTGTATCCTCTAATGATGGTGTTGTCATCTTTGTTATGAATACCTTCAGTATTTGACAGAGGCACATTTAAACGCCGGTTTTTTGTAAATGCAATGGCTATATTTGAATTTCAATGGTTCCATTGAAAGTTCACTTGATCTGCTTTCAAAAAAGTGGAAAATAGATCCTGAGATATATGATCTACATACTGGTAAAAGAGACGACGTAGTCGATACGGCAGTATTTGTGAATGGAGTTGTATTTCATATCCCTACTCTTACCAAAGATAATCTATATGTCCTATGGAAATGCCTATGGCCAGACTGTCATAATTGCTGTGAGCGACAGGGAAGATTACCATTGACAAAAGATGATATCAAAACTATTGCTAAAAAGATGGGTTATCATTCAAAAGCAGACTTTATCAAAAATGAAACAAGAATCTCAAGTTGGCAAGAGGAGGAAGCATTTGGTAATGTCGTAACTACTATTACCATGCTTTCTCTAAAGAGAAAAACGAATGAGAAGCAAGAGCAAGATGGTACTCCACTTCTATGCAGGTTCTTGGATGAAAAGGGATATTGCAGAATCCATCCAGAAAAACCCGGTGTATGCTGGCTTTATCCATTTGCTTCATGGTTAGAAGTAGACAAAGGACAATCTATAGTACATGCAACTTTTCAATTAACTGGCGATTGTCCAGGATTCTATGCCAGCAAATCACTAGACGATATGAAACCTGTCTTAAAAGAATATTCAAAAAAGATATATGACTATAATATGGATGTCAGTAGAACGACAAGAGAGAGTTTTGGCTCCATCAATATAGTTAATTTGCAAAAAACTAGTGAAAATTCATAATTTTTAAATGCAAATAGTGTATACACTGTATTAGTTAGCAAGATCGATAAAATTAGACTAGATGGGGATAATTGAATATGAATATGGCAATGCACTAGAGAAGTCAGGTAACTATAACCAATTGTTGCTGAAATTTAGCAATAGGATAATCAGTTACTGGTCCTAGTTTCTATTCCTTTCACCAAATGCAACCATAGTAGAGGGAGGTCAAACATTGGATTGAATGACAATAGCACATTTATCTACAGGGAAACTCAATGGTATAGTAGAAGGGAGATATATAATAGCACACTTTCATCATATTTGCAAAGGCAATATGACAAACAATACATGTTCATATAAAGAAAAATGAGAGATCTTCAAACATAATCAGGGATTCTGAGCTGAGAATAATAGTTATCTCAAGAATCTACTTAGAGCATATGACACATTGGAATAGGTGGTTTTTCAATTTTTCAACTGTAATGAAGAAGGTCTACTGGTAATTGCATTATTCCCAATACAAATGCATGAAATTTCTTTCTTGATTATGGCTACCTTTGTAATCTCCATTCAATCGAAGGCAGTCCTTATGACAATCTGTACAAATTACGTCAAGTTTGTCGTATTGACGTTTATGATAAAATTCAAAATAGATCGAAAATAAAAAGAATGTAGTTTTAATTTACTTGCTTAGTTTGTCATACCTTTTTGCGGCGTCATCCCAATTTACAACATTCCACCAAGCAGAAATATAATCAGGTCTTTTGTTCTGATATTTGAGGTAATAGGCGTGTTCCCATACGTCACATCCTAAAAGTGGGATTAAACCTTCTGTTCTTGGGCTTGTTTGATTTGGCATTGCCTTGTATTCAACTTTCTTGGTAGATGGATTATAGACTAACCATCCCCAACCACTTCCTTGAATCAATGCGGTAGTAGAAGAGAATTTCTCCTTAAAGTCTGAAAAACTCCCAAAGGAGGTGTTTATTGCATCAGCAATAGATCCGCCCGGGTCCCCTCCACCATTTTTTTTCATGTTATTCCAAAATATTCGATGATTATCAAATCCTCCACCGTTAAAGTTGATTGCACTTTTTTGATCAGATGGAACTTGGTCAAGGTTGGCTAATATTTCTGTGATGTCTTTTTCTTGAATATCAGAAGGACATTTTTCAAGCGCTGCATTGAGCTTGTCAGTATAAGTTTGGTGATGTTTTGTATGGTGTATCTCCATAGTTCTTGCGTCAATATGTGGTTCTAATGCATCATATCCGTAGGGTAACGGGGGTAATTCGTATTTTTTCATGTTTATTAAACCAAAGTTGGAACTATTAACCTTTCTGCTAAGCGCGCTTAGGTATTCAAGGTTATTAATATATTGAAAAGTCAGAAACGTATTTATTTAAAACTTATTTCTTGTTTATTTTATATTATAATGGTAATTAATAAGCAACTGCTCGAAGCCAGGAAGAAAATCGCTGACAGAAGGCCCAAATTTGTAAGGCAGGAGAGTTGGAGATATGATCGTTTAGCTGAGAACTGGAGAAAACCTAAAGGCAAAGATAACAAGATGCGAAAACAGTTATCTGGTGTACCACGAATAGTCAAGATTGGCTACAGAGGCCCAAAAAGTGCAAGAGGTCTTCATCCTTCAGGTTATATAGATAACATTGTTTTCAATATAAATGATCTCGCTAAATTGGATCCAGCAAGAGATGCCGCTAGATTAGCACATACAGTTGGAACGAGAAAAAGAAAAGAAATAATTGCAAAGGCTGAGATCATGCATATTAAAATATTAAATGCAGGCAATCTATCAGCAAAGAAGGATAAGGAAGAAAAGGAAGAGGAGAAACCTTAATGGTTGTAAATATAAGGAAAAAAAGGGAATTAATCTCAAGAATGTTGGGAGTTGGTACAAACAGGGTCAGATTTGAGCCCGACAAACTTGATGATATAGCTGATTCCATCACCCGGGAAAATATACGGGCCCTGATTAAGAATGGGATGATCTGGACAGTTAGAAAAAGGGGAACATCAAGAGCACGCGCTGAAGCAAAACTAACTGTTCACAGGAAGCACGGGTTAGGTCCGGGTTCAAAAAAAGGTAAGAAGACAGCAAGGACGGGTAAGAAAGAGATCTATGTAGTTAGAGTAAGGTCAATGAGATACCATTTGAAAGTATTAAAGGACAGAAGTGATATCAATAGAGAAACATATTGGTCGTTATACAAGAAAGTTAACGGTGGTCAAGTAAGATCCCTGGCCCATTTAAGAGAGCTCGTAAAACAATTTAAAACTCGTTAGATTTTTTGTTTTTTTCCTGAAATTCAGTTTGCAGGTGCTAAATTTCGTTTTTCATTTTGGAATTATCCTCCAAGTGCTCTTCATTAATACCCCATAGACTAACCTCTCAATTTGCCATTTGTATATAACATAGGACAAGGAAGGGGGCTAGATTTTATTTAGAATGCTACCAATCGTTCATGCCGCAGAAGGATAACCAAAATTCTTTTCAACATCGCTATAGATTGAGATTCTGCACATTGAGATCCTTAAGAGTATGTTGTATACACATTCATAATCCATCTCCAAATGCTTGCGAATCTTTTGCTAATGGGATTACCTTCATGCAGAAAAGTAGTTCTAACTATATGAAAATTATTGATGAATTCTTATCAGCCATCTATCGAATTATATTTTAAGAAATTTTTCACCTTGACGGAGCATAATGATATATATATCATATTCACTGACTACTATATCTAAGCTAACATTTCTAAAACTTGTGCAGCTATTTTAGTTATACAACATAAACTGTTCAGTCTTGTCTTTCTGGGTAGGTTACATATTTTTCTATCATCGAACTTTATTCAAATTTTCAACACATTAAGTCCAGTATCTTCTACTAGCTCCATTATCCTCTTCTTTTCCTTTCCAAGCCCTTTCCAATCAACCACTATATAATTAACTTCTTCTATACTCTTAACAATCATTTGCTTTAGTATATTTTCATCGATCGATTTCAAGTCATGTTTAGTAGCCACAGCCGCAAGGCCGAACTCAGATTTCAACAATAATTTGTTAAACTTTATTGGATAATGTGTTCCTCCCAAGCCAATTCCAACCTTTTCACATCGTTTTCCCAGCCTATTCCCAATAATATTTAACAGACAATTACATACAAATGAAGTTGCATTTCTATCAATCCATTGCCATTCTGTTGAACCAATTTCTATAAAAAGTACTGGTTTTTTTAGTGATGTAGGTCCATGGTGTGTTGCTTCTATAACAATATCATAACCGGGAATTGAAGACTTCGCATTAGTAATCTGCATTAGGTATTGTTTCTGTAAATATGGATACGATATTGCTATCTCTCTTCGATTTCCACCATAAGGATTATCTGCATAATTGCCTGTACAATGACAAGTTAAAGTAGGAATCCCGCTTCCAGATACATGTTTCGAAAGGAAGATATACGATGAAAGCATGTCTTTTGATTTCCAAAATGATATATCATCTAGATCCTCTAGATAAAGCAGACTCTTGTTAGAAACAAATAGATTAACATTTTTGTATGCTTCTGATTGAAGAATAAGGACATTACTGTTACTATTAGTTATTGAAAAACCTTTATTATTTCTCAAGTAATCCACCATCGTCATACTTGCTAAATCCTGTTTTGAAGCGACCAGGGTATAGTAGCGATAATCCAATATATTCAACTTGATAGAGAGTATATATATTTGACTTGCAAGGACTTCTAAAATTCTTGAAAAGATATTCAACTTATAGATATCTAAACTTGCTTAATGGATTGAACTTTGTATATCTTCTACTAGAGACTAGTTATCAAGAATATTAGATAATGTGAACTTGCTACTAATTTATCTTTTTTCCATTGCGGATCAAGTGATACATAAATTATCAAAGTTTTGGCATTAGTATCCAACAGCAATAATACAACATAAAGAGAATAAAGGTCATTATTTCATGTGCATCCCTTGTCATTCAAAATTATGCGTTAAGAGATAGGATCGACTCAATATTCTAGATCCCAACCCCATAAAATAACAATGGCACTGAATACAAATATGTATAACAAGCGCAGATCTACCAATTGATACATTGCTCCTTGTGGATATTCCTGATTTTGGTTATACAGAGAATACATTTCCTTATTCCACCTTAGTTCTGTTTAAACCTCCCATTATACCTTTGATGCGACGGGGTTAAGTTTCATCTTTTCTGTTATTGTCAGAAAAATAAGACGTTTTCATTAAAGACAATAGATAAACTATCAAAAATGGTACTCTTTATGAGATATCTTCTTGAAGCAATATTAAGTAAATTTATAAAATGCATTAAACTATTGTTTATTGAATTTAATACAATGAGCGATAGCATTAACGAAAGTGACGAGAGTATAGAAGTTAATGATAACTTTGATAATCGAGATTTATCTAAAGAGGATACTAATTACGATACCACCACGGTAGGCTCCGCCTCGCAGGTTACTACCACTAATCTACCATCACAAGATACCAATCAACAAGATACAAAAGCTGTTTCTGATTCAAAATTCTTTGCCATTAGAACTACAGGAGGACAGGAACATGTAGTTGCAAATATTTTACAAAATAAAATTAACGCAAAAAAGATTGGTATTCGTTCAATTCTTGCACTTGATAACTTCAAAGGATACATAATTGTTGAAGCTCCCGACGCAAATGTAGCTTATGAAGCATTAGCTGGTATTCGACATGCCAGGGGACAAATCCGCGGAGAACTATCGTTCAAAGATATCGAAGGATACCTTGTGAAAAAACCAGTTATATCAGATCTTAATGTTGATGATACAGTAGAAGTTATAGCTGGTCCATTTAAGGCTATGAAAGCAAAAATCACAAGAGTTGATTATGAAAAACAGGAAGCCACAGTAGTGTTACTTGATTCACCCTATCAAATTCCTGTAACAGTGGATGCAAACTATTTGAAAAAGGCAATGCATTAAGATCAATATGCAATATGCTTATTGCATTTCATTTGCTATAGCAAAAAATGGATTAATCTAATAGATCATATATACGACAAGTTAATCACTCTCGAATCTGCATAGTATTTTATAGATTTGAAGATAATGTATGCATAAATTTATCTGCAGATACTATACTAGTTAGCATAAGTTTTCTAACTCTTCTTTCCAACCAGATAATTTCTCATATTCAGGTTGAAATGTTTTGTTCTGAAATATCCACCTATTTTCTTCCTAAAATTTGTAAATGAGTGATAGTATGTTAATACCAATAGATCTTTCTTGGATATGTTCCAAGGTTCTTATAGTACCATAAACTCCGGTGATGCTGTCGGTAACCAAACTGGTATCAGGCTATGCTTGTGTTTTTCAAGGTGCTGTCTGACTTTATATGATTTGTAATGCTGTGGAGCTTTGTCTAGAAACAGGTAACATTTTGGAAATTTATAGTGCAGTTGTTTTAGAAATTCATAAAATGTATTCTCATCAAATCTATGGTATTGGCGGAAGAGCTGTTTTTTTCTATCCAAACTTATAGCTCCAAACATCGAGAAATGTCTGTGTTAACCTGTTAGAGTAATTATCGGTCTAGAATTTTCTTCAATCCATACCTTTCTTACAAGAGCCAAAGAAGAAAAATGACTCATCTAGTGATACTGCTGTAAATCCTTCATGGAGATTCTCTAGTACTTCCTGTGCTCTTTTTTGAACTGTTCTTTCTCTTCTTCAGACGCACTATTGACATGTATTTTTCTTGGTACTTTCTGCTTAAAACCTCATTTATGAAGTAGTATGTATATGTGTGTAATGGTATTGGATTCCAGACTCTTCTAATATCATGTCATTGACCTGTTTTGTACTCCATCCTTGCTTGCTTTCTATTATTAGTTTCTTCCTTATCTTATGGACTATTTCTGAAGGAAGATTTGATGTTCTTCCATACCTGGTTTATCCTTTAATCCTTCTATACCTCCTTTGTTATATCTGTCAAGCAGGTATGAGGCCCAAGGTTTACTTCTATGGAGTTCTTGTGCCACATGAGCAGGTAATTCTCCATCAACTTCTACTCTTAGAGTAAGCAACAATCTCTCCTTCATCTTAAGATTCTCTTTTGTATAGCTGTGCTAATTCTCTTTTGAAACAGTCAAGCAAATCTAGCAATGTGCCGTAGCAAATAGCTTTTCCTATCTATAATATAATACAAGATAATCAAAAATTAGTTAGAGAACATATGCTAAGCGGTATATGTTTCTCATCTTGATCTTTTAAATCAAGCATTGGTTCAGATCGGGCTCCACCTAATTGACAGGTAGTAACTTCATTTTTTGTTTGATCGTGTTTTAGGTGGTTTTCTTTTCAACATTTGTGCATATTAAAGTTAGAATATACTAATTCTTAGTCTACCACCATCAAATAACTCAGAAGGTAAGTTGAACCATATTGAATAGCTTCAAATTCATAAACGTGTAATACATTACTAGCGGTACCTTTTGTATAATTTATAACTTAGTAGTATATGATGCATACTAATAAAGCTGCTCTAGTACATTGGGTGTTTGAATTCTATCCCATTCAGATAGAGTGGAGTTACGAATAATATTAATTAAAAATTATTCCTATATACACATGCTATTATCCTATTGACTCTATTGCTCTTACACCTTCATAAAAACAAGTCGGAGCAATTAATCTGATATCATAGACATCACATATTACAAACTGTCCATTACCGCTAATTGGAACGCTTATGTTAAAGATCACCTTAAGTTTGGAGATGCCCTATTTTACAAGCAGGATTATTGTACTCGATTGAAAAGTCTACTTAAACATGAATGAAGTTTATATTTCGGATCGTCTACTTTAAAATATGGGCGATAAAAAGTCAATTTCAGCTCTTGTTAGCGGTGGTGAAGCCAATGCGGGGCCACCACTTGGACCAGCATTAGGTCCCATGGGTCTAAATGTATTGCAGGTTGTAAATATGATCAATGAGAAAACCAAGGATTTTCCAGGAATGAAAGTTCCTGTCAAAGTCGAGGTTGATTCTGAGACTAAGAAATTTACTGTTGAAGTTGGAATTCCGCCTACAACAGCTTTGATCGCCAAAGAAGCACATATAACAAAAGGCTCAGGTAATTCCGGAATAACCTATGTAGGAAATATAACTATGGATAGTGCCGTCAAAATTGCCAAAATGAAAATTGAAATTTCATATGCCAAGGATATAAAGGGTGTAGTAAAAGAGATAATAGGTTCTTGTGTAAGCTCTGGAATAAAAGTGGAAGATAAGCCAGCAAAAGAAGTTTTCTCTGACATATCGGCCGGTAAGTATGATAGGCTTCTCAAATAATCTTTTTTGCTACTGAAAACTGTTTATACAACTCAATATCTTCTTTTTATAAATGAATGAGGGCGTTCCGACTAGTTCACACATATTTAAATATCTCGCTATAGCAAGGACCTAAGTTTCGTATTCAAAAGATACAAATTGTAGATAGTCACAAACTTTCCAATGATCTTATTCTGAATGCTTTACACAGAACCTGACCATCGGAAAAATTTATAATTTTACATGGGAACAAATAATATCCTTGGATTTAACGTAGTATCGTGATGACAATGCCTTTTGCATATAGGGCAAGTCTTTCTATCAGTAGTAGAACACAAACAAATATGGTTTTTTATAAATGAATTCGTAAAATTATTGCGCATCCCTGTCTCATTACAAAAATAACATGGTTTCATAAGATAAGTTACTTTAGTACCCTCGCAAATTTGGCACTTGTCTGAACCGTTAGTGAAATTTGATGATTGATTTGTGTCTTGATCTATCGACATAAAATCAAAAGTAAATTTCCACCTATAATATTCTTACTCTTCAAACCTTACTTTTAATTGCATTTGACTTCTTTATAGCATGATCCCAAGACTTTGTAACAAATCATTATGAGTGAATCCTAAAGATGAAAACATATTATATTCTTTACTTTTCATGGTATCAGCTGTATGTTAGTCCAAAAACAGCATTTATTTTCCATTCTTAGACATAATGATTTTTGAATGACTGCATGTACTGTTATAAAGATCCTTCATTTAGTAACATTAGCATCAATTAACAAAGCCTCAATCTATTTCTCTGCGATTGCCTGATTATCTGCTTTATGATGTTCATGAATTGTAGATTATGGATCATGTACTATAATTTATCATCGCCGACCTTCTTCTTACAAATAACTTTTAGGTAACTATTCAAATCCAAATCACAGGATACGTATAGCTGCACCGCAAATATATAACAGAAGAAAATAAAGGAAGGAAATTATTTGTTAGTACTACTTTCTTACACTTTCGATAGACATCATTTCGTCGAATTGGTTATACATCTGCAAAAAACGTATACCCTTCTCCGTTGTTCTAAAGAATTGTGCTCCTTCTTCATATTCTAGCAAACCATTTTCTAATAGAACTGTCAGGTATTCCTTTAATTGTGCGTAGGACAGAAAGGCTTTGTACATTATTTTTGTCTTGGTAGC
>DATDNG010000114.1:0-4124 GCA_036518375.1 Nitrososphaeraceae archaeon
AGTTTTAAAAAACAAGATCGAACAAGTAGGACAGAAAACCTGAATTCCCAAGCATTGCAGTATAAAGAGTCATCATCATCATCTCAATCTGGTTTAGGAGACGTCATCTTATTGCGTGGTTCTTCTCGTAGATTTGCTAAAAAGCCTATCTCGTTCATGCAGCTATCCACTATACTTTATGCTTCGACAAGAGGCATTCCTCTTGATTTCCTTGGACAAGACGGAGATAGAACAGCAATAGATGTTTATATGATAGTCAACGATGTCGAAGGGCTTGAACGAGGATCTTATTTTTTCAACCGCTCTGCCGGTTTGCTAGAACAACTCAAAAGAAATGTACCAAGGAACATGTCTGGTTACCTTTGTCTAGGACAGAATCTTTTTAGCGATGCTAGCATAGTATTCTTTTTAATGACTGATTTGCTCGAGGTTTTAAGCACTTATGGCAATAGGGGCTATAGAGCAGCGCAATTTGAAGCTGGTATTGTAGCTGGGAAAATTTACCTATCATCTTATGCTCAGCAATTAGGGGCATCAGGTTCAACGTTTTTCGATGATGCAGTCAGCGAATTTTTCTCTCCTCATGCCAAAGACAAAAGTACAATGATTGCTGTTGGTGTAGGCATTCCAGGATACAAAGCTCGTCCGGGAAAAATTCTAGCAGGGACATTATCTAAGAGCCAAATCATAAAAGAAGCTTTCTAAAACACCAGCACAGAATTCATTGAAGACCAAAAAGGACTAACCTTTAGTTTCAACTCTTATCTGCTAGTGTATTTTCTTCTTCTTCTTCCTCTTTTTCTTCTTGTTTTTGTTCTTTAGCCGATCTAGTTATCATTGTAGGAGTATAGGCTGTCAATTGATTTCTTGGATTTGGCTCTATAGCAGATGCTACTGTTTGTTGTTGTTCGTTGTTAGAAATGTTGGGTATATCGGTAGTAATGTTATTATTGGTTATGGTGATAGTCAAATCCCAAAAATTTTGTCCTTTGAACGAAGATTCTGACTTTTCTTCTTCTTCCTTATTTAAATATAATTTAAATCCCAACATGGTTTCTTTTTCTTTATTGCGAGCACCTGTAATAATAGAGTCTATATCTTCTTCCTCTACATATGCAAAGTCTTTTTCGCAATTTATATTAAATTTTTTGGTACGATCATGGAAAAGGCTGTTCTTTACATATTCTATTGCATCATGCCAAGTGTAAGCTTTTATTCTACCTATCATCTTGCCCTTGCTAATTCGGTTATTGTTATCTTCATATTTGTATACGTCAAAATAGTCAGCTGACTTTGTACAATTACTACAATAGAAATTCTTGCCTTCCTTACTGCAGTTTGCACATTGTTGTATTATCGTCATTTATGTAGCAGTTGATTTTTCATAGTATTAATATTAATGTGCATATTAAAAATTTGATTAAGTGCAAAGCACTGCATTGTCATATTAATATCTTTAATTACAACAAGCTCTATAAACAATATCCATAGTATTAATATCATTAGTATCAATACCTTGCATAATTAAGCATTGTATGATCTGGCAGGTTAATCTTTTGTTACAAATTTTGTATGCGATTTAATTATTCTAGGTAGAAAGTAGATGATCGTTTTATGCAACAGTATTAGCAAGATATTTTTCCTGTACTGAATCCAATAACTTATTTTGTGCTTCAAGTGATAGAACAGCTGCATCAAACGCCAATTCCTCCTTTTCTTTAGAAATTTTTTGTATAATATTCCGCCATATTGCTGCGTGTCTTACGTCTGCTTCTTCATGAATTTCAAAGTAATTTATGGCCTCTGCATTATCAATACCATAGAATTTCTTCAAACCATCTATTTTTGATCTACTAATCTTTGGCAATTCCATCTCGTATGCATACATAGCAGCTGCTGCTACTTCTAATGATTGGCTTGTTAGGTAGGTTAGATCAGAAATAGAAGCATTTGTCTTGTCTGTTCCAATGCAGTCTACTAGTTCATTTCTTGAAACACCAATAGCATTTGCAAATCTGATCCATGGTTCTATGTGTTCTGATTCTTCTTTAAAATTTCGATCAATGAACATCTTCGTAAAAGGATCTGTAGTAGCAGAACGAGAAATGTTTTCTACAAATCTAGGAACAGCCTTAACTAATTGAAAATATTCTTTTGAATAAGTTCTAAGGTGATCGTGAGTTAATTTTCCTTCTGACCACATTTGATAAAATGGATGTCTTAGCAAACTACGTCTTTCGATTTCAAAGTCAATTCTTTCAAGTATATTGATCATGTATCATCTGAGTGCACGCCCATTAAAAAAGATATTCTGTGGGAGAGGGAGAATAACAGCCAACTAATATCATTTTATATATATTCATTTTATGTCTCGCCTTGTTATGTTCTCCTGATCCTGTCTAAATTTCTATAAACTCAACCAATCAAGCCTCTGAGGGTCAACCAGCTATCAACGTGTGAAGCTGCCACATGCTAATTATCTGTTACAGGCACAAAGCATTGAGATTTCCATGACAGATACTTATGAAGCAAATTCAAATGCCACATTTTGTGTTTCAATGTGAATATGTCTGAATCCTGCCTTAGATAGAATCTTTTAAAACACTGTCACCTACAAGAGAAAATGGCCCTGGAAGTCCTGAAGCAGTAGACTGATTAGGAATTTGGAGTTGCATCATTATCATGTAGATTAAGCTGTAGCTAGAACTTTTGATAAGCTGCCTGAAGATGTGAGGAATAAATTAGAGTATAAACTACACACAAGAATCAGTCGAACCCTACTAGAAGAGATATTTCTTCATTCATAATTCTTACAAAAATAGGACAACTATTCTTTGGGGTTGACTAGTCGGGATTCAAGGCAATTTATACTTCGCAGTACTATGAAGAAGGAACAAAACTAAGGAGAAGAAAATGCATCAAGATATGAACAGGTACCAATAAAGTCCACATGAAATACAGAAAACAAATGAAGCATGGCTATTCCCTGTTGTACGGTCAACGGAACTAGGATGAAACCATAGTTCAGTGATAAAGTTGTTAGACTACTCCTCACTCTTATCTTCCAGATCCTGGTAATCCAAAAGTTTTTGTTGGTGATCGATAATCCGCCTGAACATGTATTCCCTCATTTGTTGTGACTTTTACATTATTGACAATGGTATCGGGCTTTGGATAGAAATAGTATGACTGTCCAGGGTCAAGAAGCGATAAATGCTGAATATCATTCTTTCCCAAATCAACTACAATCCCTGTGAGCTGCTTTATTCCAACGTTTGTTAGTCTTATTCTATATTGAATTCCAGCCATATCTGTAGTATCCTTTGTTGGATCTACTTCGAGTCCAAATGTGGGTTTGTTTATCTGAGTAGCATAAAAATAGAACGCAAATATTACTCCAATAACTGCAATAATGAGATAATAGAGATAGCGTTTATCCATTATAATTTTTTAATCATTGTATTATAAAAGGAAGGGGGAGCTCGCGTTTGAATGTCACAATTGTAAATACCTATAACAACATAAGCTTTATCTTTTGTTGTTATTATCGTCATCATTGTATATAACAAGATATTCTAAAATTTAATGTATACACGATATATCAGAATATCTGATTTACTGTTGTTGTTATTGGAGTTATTTCTCCTGTTTGCTCGACTTGTTTTTCTTCACCTTGTTTGTCATCAGACTTTTCATCTTCATTATGATCATTAGATTCATTGGCATGATGGTTATTACCATTGGAAGAAAATAACTTTGACTTCCCTTTGGAATTGTTAGAAGATGATGATACAAACCTAATAGCATCTTCAACTACAGTAACGTTGGTAAGTAAATCTAGTTTCATTGAATAACATTCTTTTGCAAGCGATAATGCCTGTATCTTTTCTCTCTTGTCTTCTGTTTGATTTGCTGTATTCCATGCTTCTTTTGTGATTGCATTTAATCCTACAAGACATTTTTCGTATTCTTCTGGCAGCCGCTCCTCAATGTGTTTTTCAATATTTGTCTTAGCTTGATTCCTCAGATATGATGTGTCTCTATTTACTGTAGCCAATCCAACTTGTAATACTTGAGATATCTCTCTTTGGCTGTATCCTTTGCTGCAAAGCTCTTGTACTTTG
>DATDNG010000115.1:0-3505 GCA_036518375.1 Nitrososphaeraceae archaeon
CCATATCCTATTCTTCTCCTCTTATTAGGTCCAATTATCAAAGTAGAGTTTAAAATAAAAAGAACTCTTGTTACCATGTGTTACCATTATGTATCATCCTGTTATCATTGCTATCACATTATTACCATGTATTATCAGCTGCTTTCATCTGATATCGCCTGTTATCATGCCATTTACTTCAAGTTGGCACAATAAAGTGAAGGAATGGCCTTGAATATTTTTGATTGTATATTACGTTATCGTCTATATGACTAAAACAACATATTCCATGCTACCAAAAAGATACTTGTTCTAGAAGAATGTATCAAATATTAAAAGGTAACAACTTAATTATTACTACCTATTATAGCATCAGCTATAACTTCAGTCAAAATTAACTTCAAGTAATAGTGTTGATATCTCAAATATACTGATAAAAAGAACAAGTAGATTGAAGTAAAAGAAAGAGTAGGGGCTGCGGGTATAGAAGCAGTATCTGTTGGTGTCATTGTTGTACTAGCAGCGCCTTTCCCAACGACTTCAGACCCAGTTGCTTTATTTGAAATAGATGTATACGCAGCCGTTGATACTAACGAATTATAATTATCGGGAGAAGCCATATTGGTAGTGGAAGTAGAATCAACCTTATCTTCTGCTAAATCCTCGCTTGCTCTTTCTATGTTGTTGTTACTCATATCCCAATCTTTCCAAATTGTTTGGTCGTCCTTTGCATCGTTATCATCTTTGTGAAGTATTTTTATTTCCGGGATTACTTCAAACGCACTTCCTACTTTTAGGATAATCTCCTTGTCAAACCTTAATGCTCGAGTTTTATCATTTCCAGAATCTGTCCAATCGTCTTTAGCTTTGAATATGTCACGGCAGCGCTTTAGTATTCTGTTGTGCGTTACCTTGTCGCCCATCTTCTAGAGTCTGAAGATTCCTCTGCTGCGAAGATTTTGTAGCAAAAAGGTAAATACTATTTGCTGCTTCTGCTGCTTTTATTGCATACGTATTGTATACGTGTTAGCGTTAAAATATGCTTGTTATCAATTCCTTTCTTCTTGGAGCAAGTTGAAAAGGAGTTGATTGTCAATTAGACTTTGAAATGTTTGATTTATAGATCAAAGATCAGAGAGAAAACAACTTAGAATATCGGAAAAGACTTTTCATATGTATTGCTGAGCCGGATAAGAGAACAATATCTTTCTATCACATTGTTAGTTGCTTCTGAACTGTTCATTTACTAATTACTATTTTTCTATTCTATTTTCTTATTGATATTATCAGCTTGCTTAAGAAGCATTACAGCTGCTACAAAAGAAAGAGGGTGTGATCGGATGACTCAATTAGAAATAGATGAATGCATTCGTTGGATAAAACATTCCATAGATTTTGACAAAAATTTTAGTTATAATTACGCATCTGCTGAAGATTGGGAGTTTCTCGTTTTTGGTGCTAAGGATTACTATATGGATGTCAATTCACTCAAGAAAATAGAGAAAACCACAGGAATGGTTCTGATACAAATAAAATCCTACAATGGAATTGCAGAAGTATGGTTTGGTAGAAGAATAGAGATATCGCACAAAAACTACAACAACCATAGAAACCTTAGCAATAGAACGCAGTAAAAAATAAGTTCTAACTTATATATCTAACCTTGGTGTTCATTATATCATAAGGTGATGTCTGCAGTTGATTCTATTTTGAAGATGTTATATTTAGAGCCAGGAAGCGTAAATTTAATTGCAGTTTATTTCATCATCCATTTCAGCATCTAAGAAAAATTCTTTGAATTTTTAAGATTAATCTTTCTATATACTATAAGAATCATGATTAATTACATTGTTTCGATCCGTAATATCATCAATCGACACCAAAAAATAAATGCATCATTTTTTTCAATTTCTCTTCATATTCAAACCTATAACACGCCGTCATTCCAGGAATGGTTTTTAATGAGTAACATTGAATCGCTTCTATAGTCTATAGATCTTATTTGTACTTTTATCATGAGAGGCTGCATATTATTACTGTTTCACATAGCAAAATATTTATTTTGTTTGTTAAGGTAATAAATTTGACTTTATTTGTTGTAAATCTTTTAACTATTCATGTAATATATAAATTTCTTTCAGCATCTTTTTATTATTGATGGATGCATCTTCTGTAATGGGCAAAGGTAAGATCATAGTAATCGAAGGATCAGACAAAGCTGGAAAAGGAACCCAATCTCGGCTACTCGTAGATGCTCTGAAATTGTCAGGTAAAGTTTGTGTTATAATTGATTTCCCCGACTATACTACACCGATAGGAGCAGAGATAAGAGCATTTTTAGATGGCAAGCGTAATTATCCTAATGAACTAAAACATATACTCTTTTCGGCGAACAGGTGGGAAAAGAAAAGAGAAATAGAAAGTATGGTGGATAATGGCACAATAATAATAATAAATCGATATTACCAATCAAATCTTGCATACGGTATCTCAAATGGCCTTAACATTAACTGGCTACTCAACTTAGATAAAGGCTTACCAAAAGAAGATCTGGTCATAGTACTTGAAGTAAGTTCTAAGATGTTATACCAGCGGACTGCAGCAGAATATAATGATACATTTGAGAAGGATCAAAAGTTGATGGCGGATGTACACAAGAACTACCGTATTCTTGCGAGGAAATTCAAATGGAAAATAATAAATGGCGAAAAAAATAGAGAAGAGGTTCATCAAGATATAATGAAGATCATAAAAAGCCTTAAAGTCTGATTCTAATGTGGATTCTACTCTTGCATAATATAAATGTGATTAAGTTATGTACATTTTAATTTAAATTATCTATAGATACATTAAAGTTATATCCTGAACCAATTGCTTATTTTAATGACTATATGTGATACTTATAAGCATATAGATTTTTGAAGCTACGTCACACCATGAAAGTAGCTTCTCGTATTATGAAAGTGTTCATAAAGAAATATTCAATACATAAAGATATGACCGAAAGCTTTGACGACTTTTTCCATGTCAGAGATGTCTCTAAACTAGAGTAGATTAAAATTAGTTTAATCTGTTTGTAGATATACACATTGGCATGACTGTGTGCTTAAGTGAATAGACCCGTTTGATAACAGCGTTATAATTACAACAACATATCTATGTAATGTCTAGGCATTAGATACTGAATAGTCTGAGATCTCACAAAAAAGATAAAGAATACATTCAGGTTACCGAAGCAAAAGCAAAGACCGAAGATCATTCTAAGGAAAATCATCTGAAACTCTCAACAAAGATAAAATAAGATAGGTGTTTTATGTTAAAAAGAAATATAGGAATATATCATCTTTTTTCTTTTAGGAAATAGCATTCATATACAATATTTCCCAATGCTTTGTTGCATAATTCAGAAAAATCGTTATAAGATGACGACTTTAGCAATTCTCAAGAATGGAGCAAATACAATTTACTCTCTTTTGAATGAAGATTTCAAATTTGTTGACTAATATCAGATTCATGCAACAATGCA
>DATDNG010000116.1:0-2810 GCA_036518375.1 Nitrososphaeraceae archaeon
ACTAGTATTAGTCATTATAGTCCGGTCGTCCATGTGTTATAATAGCATGATGAGTACATTGCCTTGCATTGTACCCTAAGCACCATTATAAAACATAGTATATTTGGACCATGTCCTAACAAACAGCAGGCCAAAATAGAATCGCATCCTGTATCCAGTGTGGATATGAAACTAGAAGTTTTGTTCATACCTGTCTCTGATGTCGATGTCGCACGCGACAACTTGATAGCCTACGGCGTCGACGTGAGTGTAAGAGATTCAACCTTATCTTGTGAACTGATATTACAATAAGTGAGCATTTCACTTAATATAGTCTAATAATAATGGTCTCCTTAGCATTTCTCTTGCCCTAACTAAAGATGTATGTATTCTATACCCATACCCTTACCCTTACCTTAGTTTTCAATTTCATACCCTCTTATCCTAATAAATCAAATTTACAATCGTTCTGTCCGCTCATTTATTATGCTGCTGCTTACAATACTATTACTAGATAGAGGACAATAATGATGACGGTTGTGAGTTCATAAGTACAGTAAAGTTTGAAATATTAGCCAAGTGATTGCATAAGCTTAAAAAAGTTTCATCTGTAGAATTAGATTGAATAGATTTATTGTTATTATTGTTATTATTATTATTATCATTACTTCTATTTGGTAACGAAGATTGCAAGTACAAAAGAGTAATGTCAAAACATGAATTAGATAACATGAACAACCAAACCATACTCCTGTGTAGAGGTATGTATCAGTTATCTACAACTTGCAATAACAAGAGAAATGAGATTGCATATCTACAGAATCAAATTCAAGTATTACGGAATCAGAGTAATGAACTAAAGAATCATAATCAATAGCAACAACAACAAGAAATTCAAAACGAATCTTATACTTGATTGATCTCGATGAGTTGTTAGCTATGGTAGGTATGTCATTATTTACAATGCATAAAAATTCTGCTTTGCTTGTACAAGTAGCATAGGATACAACTTTGGTTATCGATGTTGTGTGTGTATAAACGAGATGACGCTTTGTATCAACTAAGACCAGGTGAATGACAAATGATTCTGCCATAATTGGAAATATCTTCTTGTCTATCGAATCTAGATATTGCAGCAACAAATGGACGCTGTAAACACTACCCTATGAACCCAGTATTAACCATGTATCTTAATGCATTTGAAGTAGAGATTCAACGATTATTTAAAGAGGTTTTATACATCCTTTAAAGTAATTAAAATATATTATACTCGGCTAGATGATCCTGAAATTGATAGGCAGAATATCCAAGGAATTACAGTACATATGGATGGGGTTAGAAGGGAACAACTAATTTGGAATTAGCAATATGATATCAGTTTTATGGCGCGACTCTTGGTTAAAGCCACTATCTGATTTTGAGATAGAATCAGAGATTTGTAAATTGTGTAATCAAAGGTTTAAGCATCTTGGTTTTATTACATCTTGTGAATTCTGTGAGATAGGCATAATGCATAGTATCTGTGCTAATAACGAATTTTGAATAACCATCAAAAGGAAATAATCAATAAATTAGAGACACAAAGAGACAGACGTCTTTATGACTATCAGTAGAGTTTTTTCGAAGGAATAACTGCTGCTGTATCAATGCCAGTTAGTTATAAGTGAATAAAACAACTGTAAGTGTATTGTTTGCTACGATTTTCCAAATGCGGCATTAAGCCAAGATACTATCAATTTATCCAATGGTGGTTGCAATGAGCTATCTGAAAACATATCAGTACCATGACTAGTACTATCTTGATAAACTTGTAGTCTATTGTTATTTGCACAATTTACTATCTCATTACATAGAGTTTGAGGATCATTGCCTGCAATAGGATCTTTAGCAGCTGTTGCTATATAGATTGGACCTTTGTATTGCTTTACTGCATCAAAAGTCGTTACTCCTTTATAATCTAATCCTGGCGATAGAAGAACAACTGCCTTTATTGAAGAATCTGATGCAGCATAGTTTAGTGCTACATTAGCTCCAATGGCAGCACCTACTATTGCAATATTGTTTGGATTGATATTCTTCTGTGTTACAAGAAATTGTTTTGCTGCTTTTACATCCATTACCATTTTATTAAAATCATTAGGAGTAAGTAGAAATGATAATATTGTATTGCCATTTTGGCTAGTGCCATTTTGGCTAGTGCTTTCACCATGACTTCTTAAATCTATTGATAAAACAGCATAACTATTAGTTTTGTTACTTAAGATAGATGCAAAGTCATTCCAATCATTTCTATTATGGCCTAACATGTGTAAAAGAATAATTGCATTTGCAGAAGATGTTGTTGCTGTAGTTTGTGGAGCGTAATATGTGCCAACTATCAGAACTTTATCATCTGTAAGAAATGAAACACGCTGCCCTCCTACTGTTGCTGATGTTGTATTGTTGTTGTCATTTACAATATTGTTATTGTTATTATTCTTCTGTGCGTAGGCTGCTGTTATTGTGTTGCTGCTACCTAAGATAGTATTGCTGGTAATAGTTATTAATGTACCTACAATAATAACAACTAGAACACTAAATACTATCGATAACGATGATCTATTCATTATTTTACTATATGCAGATGATTGATTAAAAAAGTTAATATGAAATATCCTTGAACCCCTATACATGCAGGGACTTAACACCGTTGGGCATGTGCAGCTGCTACTTCAAATGGCTTTTTACCTTTAGAAAATAGTTTGTAAGCTTGGCTGTATGTGGCTTTCATATTTATATCTAATTACATTACAGAAATAGCCATGTCAAACAACACGCCCATCCTTGTTACT
>DATDNG010000117.1:0-2245 GCA_036518375.1 Nitrososphaeraceae archaeon
TCTATTTGACTAGCTATTTGACCATTCATTTGACCTATTTGACCTATTTGACCAAAATATAAATAGGGAGATTCCTATATGTACAACAAAATATGCCTGCAAAATTGCCAGATAGCATTAGATCTATAGTGATACAACAATGGCTTCAAGGAGTGTCCCGGAATGAAATTGCTGCCAAGAATGGCCTAAGTTCTGGATCGGTAACAAATATAATTACTGAGTGGAGGCAGCATCTTGGATTTGCTTTAGCAGATGAGCTAAGGGAAATAGCAGTAGCAATGAAAAAAGTTAGGATTACTGCTGCTCAGTGCGCCTTAGGCTTCAGAGCTGCAATGATTATGAATAATATAGGTGTAAAGGAGGGTGATATCGAGTATTTCATATCAGACATTTATAATAAGTGCAAAGATATTGGATTATCAGCAGAGAATATTGCTATTTACTTACAAGACCTGCTTGAATTCTCAAAGACAGCCGCTATGCCAATACTGCCTATTTCCAAGATAGATGATTACCTAAAACAAAAGACAGAGCAGAAAATAGAACTACAAGAGCAAATACAAGCTTTAAAGCAACAAATACAACAGCTAGACGACGAAAGGTTTACTATTCACAAACTTCGAGACGAATCCTTGCAAGAGCAAAAAATGACTGCTTCTGACCTACAGTGGTATTCGGATCTGAGGTCACAACTTGGCAGTCAATATGGCATACCAGTAGAAGATCTTGCAAAATTCTCAAAAGTAGTTGATGGCATAAGAAAACACGGCTATGACGTCGGCAAAGTTGTAAATGAATTTTCAAATTTAGAAATGCTAGTGTTAAAACAGAACAACCTTCAACAGAACCTGAAAAATTTAGAAGCTAGAATTGCAAACCTTAGCCAGCAATGCAGCATGACTGAAGTAAAGGTAAACTTCCATAATGAGGCAATTTCTAAATATACTCAGCTTGAATCCATAGGATTTGGTCTTAAAGAATTAACCTTACTTTGGAATATTGTTAATGAGATAGCAGAAGCAAATAACATACCTATAGAAAACGTCACATCAAAGTTCATTACAGATATTGAAGATGATTATGATAAAAAACTGGGCTTTGAATCAAAATTAGAGAAGTTACATGCAGAAATAGTTAAGGTAAGCCAAGAACTAATCTTGCGTCGTACGGAATTATCAACATTGCAATTAGTAGGTCCTGCCTTGTCAAAGTTAATTCAAAGTGGATTAAAGGAGCAAGACATCATTAATGTAGCATCCATTTTTGAAAGATATTTTATTGGTATAGATAAACAATCATTAATTTCTGAACTGGAGAGATACGGCGGCATTAGATCTGCTATACAGAAAGCAGGTGAAGAAAACGATAAAATGAATAATGAGATAATCTCATTAAGGAAAGAAAAACAGGATTTAGAGATATATAATCAAAGCATGTCATCAGGTTTAGTATATTTAAATCATAAGACGTTCTTTTTGCAAGGATACGTAAATTCATTAAGAAATGAAATCCTAGGACTATCCTTGATTTCAAGGATTATTTCACACTTTTTGAAGTCACAAATTGATGACCTTCAAAGATCTAGATTTTATTATTACAATATTCACGATTTCCTACCCCTAATAAGAGCACATAACGGAGACATGAATATTCCAATAAATCAGATAAGAATAGGAGTAATTAAAGCCATTGAAATATTATTAGATAGGATAAAGTCTAGTGATAATGATAATGATAATAATAGCAAGCTAATTGAGATCTTAACTAGTGCTAGGGGTATCCTTATCGATGAAGGAAATAACAACTAATAAACTACACGTTAATGAGAATAACTATTTATTCTTTGAGCTGCTGGGGACCGTTAATATCTACCTGATTAGACATATAAGATATAATGTAGAGTACAGACACATATCATATATATGTGTCATCTGTCTGCATGATTAGTTAAATATTTTGTCCATGTTAATTGCTTTATTTTCCACAATATCGTTGCTATAACCAATGACATTTTATATTTTTTGTTGGTCTTTGTATTGAGCCAAGTAAGGCCGATGCCTTCCTCCCTACACGCAACAATGGCGCCCTAAGTGCAATGGGTTTGAAAATAACCCTGCTTTATATCAGAGCTGGAACGCTAGAAATGTATAAATATCTCTAGTGATATTACTAGTGATATGGAATTAGCAGGTAGAGTTAGAAACATGGTCCGCCAATACAATAGCAAGAAGTTTGCCATGCGTCT
>DATDNG010000118.1:0-2875 GCA_036518375.1 Nitrososphaeraceae archaeon
CGCCAATTTTACCACAATCTCTGCAGCTCAGATACTTGTTTTTGCTATGTGGAAGAACTAAAAGTGTGTGCAACATCAATTATACAATTTCAATCTAACTCAGCCTTTAGTATCTTAATCAAATAATCAATGGTAATTGGCTTTTGTATAAAACATCCTATGTTTAAGACTGGATATATTTCTCTTATTGCTGCATAGTTCACTTCTCCTGCAGAAATAAAGCAAATTCTGACATTAACATCTAACTGTAATATCTTTTCGCAAAATTAAGCCATCTATATATGGCGACATATTAATATCAACTAGTATTAAATCAAAGAAATTTGGCTTGAAATTTGATAATGCTACCAAAGGGGTTATTGCAGGTGTATACTTCGAATCTTGATTTGTTGTCATCATCATTATTACATTCCAAACCTAACTTGAACGTCAGGATAATGTCAGGATCATCATCTATGACAAGAAGTAATGCTGCTGATCCTCAGCCATTAGTTGTATTTCAGAAATCCAGAAGATGAATGACGGTGCTTTTATTCTTTAATTCCAACAATACCTTGTCTATTAAATAACAATTCACCTAGATTCCACTTTAAATAAAATTCTGAATTATTGTAACGCATTTGTTGTACATTTGTACTTTTTGAAAGCTCACTTTCATCTTTATTTATAATTTCAAACCTTTCTGTTCGATCAATGAATGTAGAACCATCTGATGCCATGTACAAGTGATAGCTAAGCATACGATCTTTATTGCTACGTGAAAAATGTATGTGTGGAGATAATTCCTTCTGCAGATGACGTCTTTCCTTCTCTCTTGATATCTCTAAGCTGTTTAGTAATTCGTAAATTATATCAAAATATCGAAGAGCATTTCTTAGAAATCCCTTCAGATCAGATATCTCTTTTTGAGATATTCCATAAGATTTGTCATTCCATTTTAGATAGTAATTGCCAATTTCTATTCTTGGCTTTTCATAGTCATGGGGTATAATATATCGCTCCATTATATCATGTGTGATTATCATGAAGTTTGTAAACGCATCTCAGATAAATAAAATCGATTAGAATTAAGTATTTTGCATGTTATCTACGAGATTAAATTTATACACATTATGTTTCCTTCTGAAGGCTGCAACACTCAAACCCATTTTAAAAAAGTAAAACAATACACTATTCTCGTATCTTAGAATCGCCATATTTTTCATAGTAAACTAGTTTATTGAGTGGCAAACGGTTCTTTCTCTTACCTGTCAATTCCATAGCAGGATATCCAAAACCTACTATGACCGTAGGACTCAGCTCCTTTGGGATTCCAAAGTCACTCCGAAATTTTTCTTCCCTTACTCCTGTAAACAGCCCTGAACCCACCTCGTTATTCCATGCTGCTAGCTGCATATTCTGTAGTACTCTTCCAGCATCAATCAAATGAAAATTGTACTTTGGGTTTGTCAGAACTATTATCGCAAAATTGGCACCAGCAACCCAGTTTCCACTTGTACTATCCTCTGCCAACTTCTTGAGATTCTGTTTATTGTCAACCAGGATAAATCGCCAGTGTTGTGTATTAAGACCAGTGCCTGTCAGTCTAGCGGCCTCAAGAATCTTTAACTTAATTTCAGATGGGACATCCCTCGTACTAAATTCTCTTACTTCAAGCTTGGTTCTTATACACTCAAAAGCGTCCATGTCCTCTACTACTAAGCTGGTTATACGCCAAGTATCTTAAAGCTTTTCTAAACTATGCTTTTTTGTGAAGATATGAAACAAAATGAAAGAGTATAGATAGTGGTGTATGAGATATGAGTTCAGAAGACGATTTTGTTAAACCTATAAACTACATGGCAGCTTCAATACAAGGATATAAAGAATCCATTTTACGGTATTTACAAGGTTTAGTAATAGATCCTAACTCTAAAGCCCGTTGTTGAACATGCAATACACGGTAGCTTTGAAAGTATTTCTCAATTATACAAATACATGTCATTTAATACAAAATTTAATACAAGAATGATTTATGGTCTAAGCGATGCCATTAAGACTTCCATACTAGAAAGAATTTGATGAGGTGAGTATATTGTTAACAAGTCAATAAGAATCACGAATAAGATCGACAGTTTATGCAAAATGCAAAACAATGTTATCAGATCTCTTAAAAGATGTAGAAGCATCAGGTTATAACCGATGAATGAGATTGGGAATGGTACTAGATATTGAGATCGTGGGAAAAGTAAAGCGTATGAAAAATCAATCAAGAGCTTTATGACCTTCTTTTCGATGACATTGGATATATTATAGAATATTCAAAGAAACATGGTGTCCCCGATGCCCAAAAGAGAGAAATAAAACGAATGACCGAGAGGATTCACTTTCATATGGATCAAATAGAACCACACTTATCCATTTATAGTGAATATAATTCCTTATAATATTGTCCAAGGATTATGATAAATTCCTAATCTTTACTCTGGTTGCTTTCAGCATCTCATTAGCAGGATTGGTTGTTGTACATATCTTATCAAGTAATGCAGCATATGCTCAACAACAAATATCAACTGTGCATTCAATCCAGAATAACACTAATTTTAATACTTTGTTTGTCACAGGAAATTCAAATACTAAAGTAAAACCTGATAAAGTTATACTCTCTTTAGGAGTTGAGACAAATAACAAAACAGCAAATGCAGCCTTAGTAGCCAATTCAAAGATAATGAACAAAGTAATTGATGCATTAAAAACAGCTGGAGTAAAGGAAAATGAAACAAGTACCTCATCCTTGAGCATATCTCCAAACTACAACTATTCACGACCTTCTGATACTATAGGAAAGATAACAGGATTTACAGTATCTAACTTAATACAAATACAAAGTACAAAC
>DATDNG010000119.1:0-8238 GCA_036518375.1 Nitrososphaeraceae archaeon
TATAGCTTTTGTTACCCTGATACCTGATGATACCAATAATGGTTTTCCTGATACCGTCATTGCTACCCTGATTTCACCTGTTACCATCAACAAAATGGCATGCTCAACAATAAGAACAACAGCCTAGGAGAGGGTACCCTATAGTATATCTTATACACCTATTTGTGAATGATAGCAGGAGAGAACTGATAATAGTATAGTTCATTTGTGGGGGATAAGCAGGACTGATAATGCTTGCACGACCCCATTCTAACGAAATAGTGCACCTTGTCCAAAGATAAAACAATAATAAGGTGATGACTTCATTATCTAGTTTCACAGTTGTCATGTAGTGAAATTTTACTGCTTTTTGCTACCATCAGATTGGCAGTCATATATCTGTAACAAGACTGTCAGCCCTTGGTTCTTTTTCTATTTTAGTTCTATGGTTTTTCTAGATCTTCTAGTTGTGGTGATATGGTATCTGTTATACCAAAATAATGCACCAGCCATGATTATGAAATCTGCAACATAGAATAGATCCCAGAATATCAAGTGTTGTGAATGTCCATTTAGAAAATCAAGTAGATATCCGTCATCAGCTATTGCATTAATCAAAAGTGATAGAGAAGAAAGAAACCATGGAATAGAATGTTGGTAATTTTTACGTAGTTTAACAAGGACTATTGAAGATGGAATTATTAATATCAAGTCTAAAACAGGATATGCAATAGTTACAACTATAGAAGTCAAATCGACCCTTTCTTCAGCCACCTCAATAAATTCTGAAGATGCCAAAGTAAACCAATTAAAGCTAACAAATACAATTGCTATAATAAGTGATCCTATGATCACAAATTTTGGGTTAATTACATTAGTGTTATTACCGCTCTCACGTAATGACTTGATTACAGTGAATAAATGTAAAGATAAAAATCCATATCCTATAAACCAAAGGGCATCTGCAATAGTTACAAATTTTAGTTCTTCAATACCTAGGGCATAATGGTAATACAATAGCGTGAGGTCCGCAGTGAACCACGAAATTAAGCCTAGTGTCAAAAACAAATATGATTTGCCATGAAGTCCGCCGACTCCGTGACGATACACTGCGATTATACCTAGACTTGAAGCGGCAGCTGCGGTTATATTCATAATCCAAAGTGCTGTAGAATGTCTGTGATGTGGATCTGAAATAATTATTATGGAATTTGCAATTATAACTGAGATTATTATGCTGATAAACAATAGGATAATTTGTCTTCGCATGCTCGTCTAATAATCGAATGTGTGCAATTATAAATTTACATATTAAATTAGAAAGGAAAACGATAAAAGCTAAACGACTCCACTTGTAGTGAAACAAAGCAACCCACTTTATACATATACCCCGAAATGGACATCTCAGAAATGGCTGCAAGCATGAAGGTAGTGAAGAAATAAGGAAGGCTATTTATTATTATTATTATTATTATTTAGCAGCAAACGGATAATATAGAACGATGAGCTTGTCGCTACATTTGTTTAGCAAACATTCCCAACTGAAAAAAGGTAACCTTAATCTAAAACAGTCTCAGGAAACACTGAAGAGATCATATGAAAAGTAGGATATAATACCGAGCCTAGCAGTATGGGTGATACTAGTGAAATACTAGGTAACAAGACCTATAGAAAAGAGAACCCTCGCAGCAGAGCAAATTATGATTTATGTATGCAGAGACAAACCGCAGCAGATGTACCAACTCAAGGTGAACATGAAGCGTTTATTTCAGAGTTAGGAAATAATAATGATAAAGCAGCTTCTAATCGTTCTTATGAGCGAATGGAAGATAGATATTATTCACTCCTAGTTTTCAGTTCTCTTAGATTGAGGGCAAAGGCTTGTCATAGAAAATTAAGAAGGATATTTCTTACGCAATATTATCTTGGCAGGTATTGTTAGTAGCCAAAAGTAATATGCAGCTTGCAAGTCAATAAACGAAACCAAAATAGATATAAAGTATACGACAGTAGGAAGAATACCTTCTAATGAAATACTATGTATTTCTCTTTGAGTCAAATCCTTGTCTATCAATTTATTCTTTGTAGCATGCAGCCAAGTTATTGTTAGCAATCCCCCTGCTATAGCCAAAACTAATGCAAATAATACAAATACAATCTGATTGCCAAAACCTATTTGCAGCTTAGTAGCAAACGGTATAAGTGTTATAAAAAACAAGAATACTAGAGTTAACCATGTCACAGTCGTATCAGAATTTACTATGTGATTGAACATTTGATGATATGCAATCCAGTAAATAGCTATCACAAAGAAGCTAATTGCATAAATCTCAAATTCAGGGATTGATTTTAACAGTTTGTCCATAACTTGTGTGTGGGTAAGGTTTTGTGCTAAATTTGGTATATTAATTGAAACGGCCATAAAAGTTATAGAGAATGCAAAAATAGCATCAGCAAATGATATAACATGATCCAATCTAAGCTGACGTTGCACTGGCACAACTCGTTCATTCGTATCAAAAACATTAACTGAGCGGTGTATTGTTATAGTCTAAAATACTGTATGTTTATGATTTGGTTGATCATCATCCTCATTGTTGTTGTTAACAGTAGTAGAGCGCAAACCTACTCCTTTTGTTGTTGCTGTTGCTTATATCTGATTTAGTTGAGAGCTGTGTCTATAGTCGTAGCATTAGACAGTAATTCCAGCTTAACCAAACGTGTATATTTGAATAGTTCCATTGCATGTAGCTTTTCCCTGCTATCATCTGTGTTGTCCTGGCCTATACCTCTAGTCCTCATTTCTATAACTTGGACCTACGCCACTCTATTTAGTTGGCTTTAATTTTCGTGAAGTTTATTTTTTTCCTCTTAAATATTACGCGGTTTAATTTTATAGCTTTATCGTTATCAGTGATAGTTTTATAATTAATTCATACTATACTGTATATTACAGCATGGGATAATTCTGCAACATAGCCTATTACCGTCATCAACTTTTGAATACCTCATCATAAAGCCAATCAAATATTCGCTGATTTGACAGCGAAAGTGCAGCAACTTGACAATGATCCTCAGCCCCTTCTTCTGTTGTAAATAATAAGTGTTTTTTTGGACATGTAAGAGCATCGTATACTTTTTTTGGTCCTTCAGGAAAGTCATCGTCTAATTGAGCTTCAAGCACAAGTGTAGGACATTCTATGTTACCTGCTACATCTTGTAGACTATAGTCTTTGTTCTTTTGTATAAAATCTAAAGGATCTTTTGCATCAAATACCCACATACCATGAGAAATTGCCCATCTTATAGTTGTATCAAAGTACATAGATGTCTCAATTGCAGTATTAAAAACTGTGGCATTTGCATCTGCAATGGCATTACCAAGAAGTGGACCAAGCTTTTCCATATAGTTCTCGTATATATCATATACACCATCGTCAAGTATGCATATGCTGAAATTCGATGTTCAAATGCTGCAGCTCTAGCTGCCAAGTAACCTCCCATGCTTATTCCCATTAATGCAATGGAATACTTGCTTTATCATTTGCTTAGATTAAACGGATCAACGGAACAAATACCGCTCCTAAACTATATCTTTTTATGTCTTTTCGTTTTATTGTTGTACTTCTTCCTCTTGCTATTGTTGGTCGTATGCTTTCTATTTATCACATATACATCTTTTCCTTCCAACATACATCATCTTGTGCCCTGAGATCCAGCCTGATGATGATACACAAGCGCGGATCAAGCTCCAGGCTTACGATATACTCAATGATTATTTAACAAAACAAGGTACCTTTACCCTCTTAATTGGATGTCTGTCATATAGCCTTATCACGCCTTTTTTTATTGAATATTTATAAATTTTGGATTGGGAGGAAGAACCAGACCTTTAATACAAGATCGCTTCATTCTTTTTCATCGCTGGCGCAACCATTGCCTTTACCGTATAGTAAAGAAATCATCTATTCGTTTTGGATTTCTTGTTGTTGTTGTCCGTTATGATTCTCGAGTCCATGAACTAGCCTTCTAACTCTTGAACTCCAATCTTCAAATATGCTATCTCATTTCTTTTGTTATAGCTAATTCTATTTAGATATGTTATCTGATTATTCATATTGTCTAGTTGATATTTTGCCATTGTCTTTTTGTAGTCAATGGCTACAACTTAGTTATCACTTTAGACAAAAACTATATAGCGTTTAACTCAAACTATTGAACTCGCGCATATCTGTAGTTAGTGGTTTAGCACAAGTTTCTTGTGTTAAGAGCGCTCAGTCAATCTACATTTTGGTTGTGTAGATCACGTTCTATCTATAAAAACCCTCTTCTATCGAGTAGATGATGCTCTGTTAGATATGCTGCATTCAATTCTATTATCATATGCTCTTAATTCTTGTCCAAGAACTGTTGTTGTTTGTTGTTGTTATATCATGCCAAGCTTGTTTTAATTAGTTCGGTCTTCTCTCTATATCGTCGGTATAGTTCTGGATGCGGGTCTAACACTATCTTTGACGCAACACTTTCAACCATTCTTTATGCATAAAGGAACGGTTTAAAGACCTGAAGAAAAATCATAAAAGTTGTCTATATATCAACAAAAAATTTGTATTCTAAATAAACCTTGAAACCATGTTTTATCTCTAACTTGTACTGCATATCTGAACCTATCTATCATCATCTAGTCCGCTAAATGTTAGTCAGCGGTAGGCTAAAGTAAAATGTAGCGCCTTTGCCATCTGCATTGTTCTCAGCCCATATCCTTCCACCATGAGCTTCTATTACCCCTTTAGAAATAAACAGCCCTAATCCTATGCCCGTCTCGGATTTAGTAACGAATTTGGAAAATAATCTGTCCTGTATATCAGGGTCAATGCCTGCTCCTCTATCTCTTATACTAATAATAACCTCCTCGACACCATCCCTGTTACCGCTACCTTTCTCATATCTGTGATTGGTCTTTATGGCTGTAAAGACTGTTATAATGTCCTCGCCGAGACTATTACCATGATCGCTGCTACTACTTCTTTTTTGTGTAAATTTAACGGCGTTAACTAAGAGATTTGATATAACCTCATAAATTCTAGTCTTATCTGCTTCTACAACTATAGGATCCACTTTTGGTTCAGCAAATGTTATCTCTATTTCGTTTTCTTTTGACTTTATATCTTTTATAACATTTCTTATCTTTTCATTAATGTTAAATTTCTCCTTCTTTAGCATTAAAGTTTGGCTCTCAATTCTTGAAACATCCAATAAGCTGTTTGTAAGGCTTTGAAGCCTAATAGCATTCCTTTCTATAGCAGTTATCATCTCATCTCTTCTTTCGGGATGACGTTGTATTACCGTAGAATATCCTAAAATTGCTTGAGTGGGATTCTTCAATTCGTGACTTGCAATATTGATAAACTCTTTTTGCATTTTATCATGGATTTTTAACTGCTCATTAGCTTCTTCAAGTCGCTTGTTTGTTTCTCTTACTTGTTGGTATAAGTCTGTTTGAATCCAGAGGTTTTCAAATATTGAGACATAAGATAACACTCCTGCCCTGCTATTTGAATAAGTTGATAATCCTATTGCTTCATAGAAAGTGGTTTTTGCGTCATCTCTTATCTCCATTACCAAAGAAATTTTTTTATCAACTATTAAAATCGTAGCTTTAGCCTCTGAAATTTGCTCAATGTATCTGATCTCTATATTACTTTTAGGATTGTTTTTCTGCTGTGGCTGTTGTTGTTTTTTCTCTTGTCTCAGATTGCGTACTGTATGTTCAGTTAAGCTATCTAACAAAGGCATCAATATTCTAACCTTTACATTGCGTTCTTTAGCTGCTTGCTCTGTTAATTGTAGTGCTCCTATTCTATCTTGACGAACAAAAGCATTAGTAGTTGGAAATATAAGGAGTATCTCTTCAGCAGCATCCTTTACAATATTTAGGTACATCTCTTGTGCTCTGGCAGGGTCCTGAATAATTTCGATAATATTTGGAATGATTCCCTCCTCAATCTCCCTTATTCTATGCTCTGCTGGTATCGCTCTATTCCAAAAACTATCAAAGACATATTTCTGGTGTTCTATAATCTCTTTTACATTACTGTATATAATTTGAGATGCGGGCTTTCCTTTATCATGTAAAGTTGCAGGAGCGATGTATTCTGTTTCACTTATGTAAAAGTTTCCTCTGATTCCATCTATATGGCGAAGATCATGAATTATTTTCATCAATTCTTTGCAATAGTTGATATTATCTTTTGTAACTTCAGTGACATACCTTAGCCTTACTCCACGCGTTTTAGCATCAATAAAGGATTTCCTGAGTTCTTTTATTTCGATTGCTAATAATGGTCTAGTATTATCTATACAAGCATCAATTTTGTCTTTTGCCCTAGAAGTAAAATGTAATACTACGCCTATGGTATTCTCTTCCCCATAGAATACCTCAGTCCTTTCAGCGCTTGTGTCCAAGGGCGTTATCAATGCTGATTCATCCTCACTACCAAATTTTTCGATATAAAGTAGCACGGAGGAATCTTCTACTACTTTACATTAACTTGTTATAACTATCTTTTTGAGAATGACAGAATCAGAACAAGCTCCATCTACTGACATTTCAGTTCCAGCTTGTTTGGCTAAGCGTTCGATCAGTGCTTGAGCTGCAGATGTCTCAATGAATCCCGGAGCAACCGTATTGACACGAATTCCTTTTGAGCTAACTTCGTTTTGACAACCCCTGTAATCATAATGGCCATTTTACAACCTTTTATATGTAATTGCTGATTATATGCATGCATGCTTACGTGCATAGAAAAGAGATAAATAAACAAATGGAAACAGAGCAAAAAGGTTTTGAGGTTTAGGAGTAGGGCAGATCAAAGAATAAATCAAAACTTGACTCTTCCAAAATGCAATTGCAACCATGTTTACAAGATAGGTAATGAAAAAGAAGGTGTAGGTAAGTGAATAATAGTAATAGCACTTGTTGTCTTGACTTTGTAACTAATTTATAGGTACTTTTGAATTTATAATAACAAGTGTACAGCTAATATTACTGTCATATACATGGTATTGATAAAAAAATATGCCAATCTCTATGGTAGGAAGACAAAGGAGCTAGCCATAGTTTTTATCATATCAATTATTGTTATTTCATATGGTTTATTTTTTTATCTTCAAAATAATACTGAAAACAACATAAGAAATAGCTTGTTTGAACAGCAAAAACAACGCCAGATAGAATCTACACAAGCTCTTTCCCGACATATTAGCTCTGACCTTGACTCTATTATGATTAGGCTTCAGAGTTTAGCAAACTCAGTGTCTTTACAACAAGAGAACTTGCTCAGCAATAAAACCAAAAGATTGATGGAACAAATGTATTTACAGATTAATAATATTACTATAGTAGATAGACTTTTCATTCTAGATGAAAACAACATTGAAAGGGGTGCCATAGTTCCAAAAGGAGAAGATGCATTTGTGGGGATCAATTTTTCATATAGAGAATATGTTAGAGATACAAAAACCACTTTGATGCCAATATTTTCTGATGGTTTTGTGGGACGAGATGGTAAATATAGGATAGCGATAACCTATCCAATAATAAATATCAAGACTGGAAAATATATAGGATTAGTAGGAGCACTAATTCCTACTACAGAACTCTTTGCACATTATGGCAACATTTACAATATCAAGTCAAATTTTTTGGTAGTATTTGATAATAAAGGAAATTACATAGCTACTCCAAGGACACAATTATTAGGAAAGAACTATTTTGGAAATCAGTCTCAACAAATCTTCCATTATAATCCGTTACAGTATAATCTTTATAGCCAATTGCTTAGAGGACAGCCAGGCTATGCCGTATATGATTTTGGGATTGGCGAAAGACTAAATACTGGATATCCAATTTTGGTGCAAGGAAAACCTATATACTTTGTATCCGCGGTAACTCCAACTTCTGTAATATATTCGCAGATCAATGGTGTAATTTTTACAGAGAGAATAGAGATGTTTTCGCTTCTTGCTGGCACTACAGCTGCAATTATAGTTCTCATCCTATTTCTTATTAAATGGAGTAGCAACTTAAACAATGAAGTTAAACTAAAAACAAGAGAGCTAAACGAATCAAATAAGCAGCTTAACACGTTAACCGAAGAATTGAAGAAAGCTAATGATTCACTGATGACATCAAATAAGCAGCTTTCAATAGCTAATGAACAATTAAAACTTCATGACAAAATGCAAAAAGAGTTCATC
>DATDNG010000120.1:0-7806 GCA_036518375.1 Nitrososphaeraceae archaeon
ATTAGGGTATACGGTCATATTCCATATATTCATGACCCTCCTTTTTCTTCGACTAATCAAGAACAACAGTCATCATCAGTATCACAAATACCATCTGGAGGAAAAAACAACCAAGGAAGCATTTTCGATTTCCCAAATAATAATCATATAGTAATTTTAACTTTCGGTGATGGATACAAAAGCCATACAGCATAAAGATCTAAATCATTTATCTTTTAAAGGGTTAGAATATGAAGTAGGTCAATCAAAGCAATGTCTTTTAGACCATGGTATTAATACCACATTTTTTGCTGTTCCTAAGAATCTAGCATCGAATAATCAAACTGTAATAAATACAATTGCTAAATATTATGATTTTGCCATAAACGACCATTCTGACCTGATGTTTCTTCATTGCAATGGGCCAAAGATAGACAACAATTCTTCTCCTCAGACAAATTGTAAAACATACTTTGATAAGGGTACCCTGACTCCTGCAAACAGGTATTCTATTGGAGAATGGAGTATGCAGCATGTTGAAGACAGAAATTCGTATAATGATTCCCAAATGTTTGAGAAATTTATTGCAGAGCTTAATAGGCAAAATAAATTCAATAAAGGTGGAATAATAAATGCAATCCCTATTATAGGATATCATAACATCAATGCTACAATTCCTGATGTCAGCTATACTGTAGAATCTTCTGCAACTACTCTAGATTTATTTGAATCGGAAATGAAATATTTACATGATAATGCTTTTAGAGTAATAACCTTCGCTGATCTTGGATATGATGAAAATAGCAATTCTTTATACATAAAAAAGCCTACTAGCATAGGATAGACAAAGTAGTTTACTTATACTTTGCCATAGTTAGTTAAAATAAAAAATGTGTTACGTTTTCTATAATAGGGATGCAGGGTTTGTTCCAGCAATATATCTCTTGATAATTGCTCCAATGATTTTGTGCTGTTAGCAGCTACTCTCGAGCTCTTTGACATTATCTCTTGCATGCAATGTATTTGGACAAATTTCACTATTCTGGTCAAAGATAGCACCTTACAACTCAAAAGAAGGCGTTGGTAAAGGAATGATTGTTGGTATGAGATTATGGATCGTGTTGTTTGTTCCACTTGGGACGTTTGGAATACAACCACACCTTGATTCCTTTGCATTTTCAGCGCCTGATCAATATATCTATTACATTGCTGCTCATTTTAAAGGACTCTGTATCCCATTATTATTCTTAGGTGGCTCACTTTTATTTCATCTAATATATGGTGCCCTGGCTGGCTTTATTTCTGGAAGAATGGCTGAGATAGGGACATTTATAGGAGTTAAAATAATGCGATAGTAAAGCCATAAATTTTTTTTTGGAAAAATGCATAGCGCTTAGCCATTTTGGCATCAGACCAGCGGTTTGCCACTAATTTAAATATATTATGAAGGTAACAAAATAGAAAATGAATGCTTGATTAAAAATGGTATATATCAGAAATAAAAAAGTAAAAGGAATTGATTACGCGTATCTGGTACAGAGCGTATGGGATACCAAAAGGAATATGTCCAGACAGCAGATCATAAAATATCTAGGTAAGGCATCGCAGATAACAATTGAAGATATTCCAGAAGAATACAGAGATGATACAAAGATTCAGGCCTTTGTGGCAGCATTTAGCTCATATCAAGAGGAAACGAAAACGCTCGTCTCAAAGATTCAAGAGGAAATGTTTGCGCTATTAACTGATTGCAATGTCGTTGCTCTTGTGGACATCTACGAAAAATATTCCAGATTGTTCAGCTTGACAGAATTTTATGATAAACTGCTAAAACCTGTAATGTATAGGATTGGAGACTTGTGGCAGCTAGGTCAATTAGATGTTGCAACCGAGCACGCTGGAACTAATTCTGCAATTAGCTTGATTAAGATAATAAATGAACGAGTAACTGCCAAAATTACAGTACCAAGGAGATTATCCCAATACAAAGCTGTAATCTGTACTCCTGATGGTGAGCTACATGGTTTGGCTTGTAACATGATAGAATCACTTATCTTAAACAAGGGATTTAATGTATATAATATTTCTACTTCCATACCTACAGAGTATATTATAGGATATATACGTGATTTACAACCAGATGTTATTTTTATCTCGATAACTCTTGTAGAAAACATCAAATCGGCTGAAAGACTTGTTCAACGAATTCATGCAAAGTATAATAACAAGCTGCCAATTGTTGTTGGAGGTTCTGCATTTAATAACATGAATCAATATCAGGATAGCACAATTAATGCCTTTCTTATGAAAGAAGCTTCATTCGATGACATAATGAAATTGGTTAAGTTATCTATACAGTAAGACAAAGGGTTTTAGTATATCGAATATACAAAGAGCAAGAAGACCCTCAATACAATGTAATAATCAGCACAAAAGTTTGTTAAATTAGCTTCGGGGTTTAAGACGTTTACTATTTCGTCTATCACTGTGAGTTTTATCATTAGCATATTCTATAGCTCTCAATTATGCTTTTTTCAAATGATGACTGGAGTATATGTTGTTTTAATCCAGGCGAGTTGCAAGCTTCTGGATACCATGATACGTAATCAGAATATTCCTATTATCTAGCATTATTATTTACAGACATTTTTGCAAAAGCTTCTTTTGCTGCTCCCTCTATCTCTTCTTTTGTCATATCTTTTTTATGAGTCGCAACTTCCCAAATATGACCAAATGGATCTTGTAGCTGACCATACCTGTCTCCCCAAAAAGCATCCATTAGAGGCATCGCTACTGCAGCTCCTTCACTTTGAGCTTTATTAAATATCTCATCAACATTTTCGAAATACATATTTAAGAACATCGAATTTCCACCAATTGTTTTAGGAGATCCTATTTTGCCTCCATGAGAAAGGTGTGAATCACACATTCCTGAAAATTCATCTGCCAATATAATTTTTGAATTATTTCCTATCCTCAATACTGCGTGAATAATTTTGGTATTGTCATCTGGCATAGTAAATCTGCATTCCTCCCTTGCTCCAAAGACCTTCTTATAAAATTCAATTGCATTTCCACAGTTTTTCACTATCAAGTGTGGAATTATAGAATCATAACCCTCAGGAATTGGATTGGCGCCCTTAGTAGTTGATAATACATTTTCTTCTTTGATTGACATTCAAATTTCCCTTCTTACGAGCTTTTTATTCAGAAAAATAAGCATTAGAGTAAACAATTTTTACGGTCGATGTGAAATTTGGTTCATAGTCTTTTGTTGAATATAGCCATAAGTGTTAAAATTCAAGATTATAAAAGGAATTTCTTGTCCATAGAAGTTTAACCTGTTACCAATGCGCCAGACGCAACAGGAGAAAATTATTATTATTTCAAGGTTTTTTATAACATATAACTAATATCTGATGGTTTTGTAGGGTACGAAAGTATTGCATCTTTGATATCTGTAGTATTGAGTGCTAATCTAATGCTAGCTAATGCAAAAATATTGATAATTTCTTCAGCATGTGTGCCTAACAAGTGTGCGCCCAAGATACGGTCACCATTAGCACCACTGGCCCCAGTAGTATTCTCGTCTGCTTCCTCTATTAAGACTTTAAATCCAGAGTAACTTTCTCCTACTCTACGAGATGAGTACCAACTAGAAGTGTTTTTTCCAAAGTTTGTTCTGAAATGTAATCATGTTCTTTGGCGACACCTTCCTGTAACCCTACTGAAGCAAGCGGCGGAATAGTAAAAACTACAATCGGCACTCCTTTGTAGTTAGTTTAGATGATTTCCTTTAAGCAAATTAGAGGCGACAATTTTGCCATCATATGTTGCTATAGGGGTCAACTGTGGTCCTCCACTGGCTGCTGCTACATCCCCCGCAGCATAGATTGCAGGGTTTGAAATGCTCTGAAGATACTCGTTAATTTTTATGCCTTTTTTGTGATCATATTCTATCTCTGCCGCTTCTAAATCAAGGCATTCTATATCAGGCACTCCCCCCTGCTCCGTGTACTACCATGTCTGCCGCTATTACAAGTTCTTCTTTCCTATTGCCATCCTCTGTAGTTAAGACTCACGGTAAGGCCACCATCTGGCGATCTTGCTATTCCTTTAACTTCTGTTTGCAACTGAATATCTACGCCTAGCTCATGTGTTCTTTGTACCAACTGATCTACAAGATCTGGATCAAACTGGCCAAGAGGTTTGCTACTGCGATGTAAAATGGTTACTTTTTTCGCACCGGGTCTGGCAGCAATATGCGCAAACTCAAATGAGATGTACCCACCTTCAATAAACACAATCCTCTCAGGTAAATTTTCTAGTTCCAAAAATTGATCGCTTGTAGTAACATACTCTTCGCCAGGAATATTGAGTTTGGCTGGCTTTGCTCCTCCCCACCTATAAGTACGTGTTTTCCATTAATCAGATGATTATCATCAGTACCCCTTTTTCTGTTATTTTAATAGTCGTTGGAGCAGCAAACTGTGCACGACCATTAAATGTAGCAATTCCAGCCCTAGAGAACTGCTCTTCTCTTATTTTTGGAACGGGTTCAGTAAAAGATCACTTAAAGCGCATTAACTATATTATGTAACTTTACTATATATTCTATATTCCCTATACAGATACGGTAAGAGAGTGTATTTGATAAAAGTCCTCTTGTTATAGAACGAAGTTACATATTATTATTTTGCTAGCTATTGTACTGAACGCATGGTATTAACAAATGGTTAACAAAGCTAACAAATGGTTAACAACACATTTTGTAAAACAATGGTAAGTCATCACATATTTTTTACCGGATTATAAGCATACTAGCTAGTATTACGTGTATCGATATACTATGAATCAGAATTAGAACAAATCCAATAACGAAGTGTATTATTATGATAATATCATTATAATTATTACAATAATTTGAAAAAATGTCCTGTGTAGATAAAAATCCTTAAACAATGATTTGGCCCATGATTACTGGGCATTATTTGGTTGTATTTATCATTTATTTTCATTGGACTTGCATGAACGTGTTGTCTATAGCCTTAGCAAATGGCTAGACTAGGGCAACAAGAAAGCCTTTCTACAATATTGCCAGCCAAATATTGGGAGACTAAGGATATAAATGAGGAGAAGAAAAATGAAAAGTGTGAAAACTATTATTATTCCAAAGCACAAATAGATAGAAATCGAATTATTGAAATAATTGCAAAATCAAGAAAACCACTATATGAATTTGAAATCAAAGAATTGATTGACAAGGTATGGTTGTATAGAAGTTAACTTCTATGAAGTGAGGACGAGCAAAAAAATCCATTGAAATGGTGAAAGAAAGAGTGGGAGTCCATATCTAGGAATCTATACAATATTGGTGTTCGGAACTGGCTGAGAAGGAGACTTCAGACTATTTGTTGTGACAAGTCTTTTGGGACCAATGTTCATTACCAATAAAGTATTTAACTAATCATACTTATTATATAAGAGATACCATTGGTCGATTCAAGACCTAAAGTAGCAATCCACAGTGATGCAAATAATCTTTTGGGTAGTTTCGTTTTGTGTCACAAAGGAATAGTATCTTCTAATGAAATGCTCAAGCAAATTAAACTGGATAGAAGGCAGAGCAGATGGGGTTTTTGGATGACTGTAAGAGCAAATTTGCATAGGTTGTAAAAAATCTTGAAAAACAAACTCGATGACATCGATCTCAAGATAATAGATATCTTGAGCAGAGATTCATCAATACCATTTGTTGAAATAGCCAAACAGATAGGAATGTCTGACGCGACAATACATATAAGAGTTCGAAGGTTAATTTCTGAAGGGGTTATTAGCAAGTTTACTATTTGTGTAAATAATGATCTTCTAGGTTATGATCATCTTGGATTTATGGGAATAAATGTTGATCCAGCTTATGCAGCTGAAGAAACTATTGATCAGTTGTTAAATCTAGAAGAAGTATTAGAAATACATGAAATGCATAACTCATTTGACTTATTCTTGAAAATTCGTGCCAAGCATTTGGATCATATGTGGGATATTGTAGAAAATAAGATACGCAAGCTTCCACATATTTTGAACACAGAATTAATAAGTGTTTTGAAGACTAGAAAGGAAGAGCAAATAGTTTCTTTGAAGAACGATATTCTAGAGAAAGAATCTGCTGCATATGAAAATCCCAGAATATAATCAACTAGTGGATTAAACAACTAGAATATAAAATAGCTCTCAAGGTTATGATGAACTCTATTTATGGTCTATTTGGCTCAGAAGGCATATTTGCATTTCAAGATTATAGAGTAGTAACTCATAGCATTTGCCAGGCTAAAGCTATTAGAAATGAAGCAGCTTGCCAATTCAAATGAACATAATATATGGGGACACAGATTCGATATTTATTTCTGGTGTAAATGATAGTGATCACAACTATCATTTAGCAGCTACTGCTTTTACTACAGGTTGTAAACAGAACCTGGGCCTGGACCCAAAATGAACGCGAGTATGGGCCTAGAATATTCTGTTGTTGGGGTGGTTGTTGCTCTCTTGTGGAAGTATTCTCTTATGCGATCATTGCGAAATGGAAAACCATTATCTTAACAGGAACCAAACATGAATAGAACGCTATTACGCATCTGACATGTAATTGTCACTAGGATACTGAACCAACTTTCGAACATCATTTATTATCTTTACATGATCAACTTCTACTTCTGTGGTTACTAAAAGGAGATTATCATCTCCTAATGGTATAGTTATACGTTTTATCTTTTCATACTCTGCCATAGCATATCTCCCCTTTCCAACCTTAGGAGCAAGAGCATTACGTAACCCCCATCTAGCTAATGCTTGAAGATTTGATTTTTTTGTTTCTTCGGGAGAGAGTAAATTCTTTACACCTTCCCGTTGGCCACCATACTTGATTTCACCGGTATCGTCACATACGCCAGCAAAACGAATCTTTGGATCTAGATTTAGAATTTCTTTGCACAGCTTGCCATAATGTTCCATAGCTGAAAATCATAATAACAGATCGATTCTAATAAGGATTATTAGAATGGTGACCTTATCCTCCTTAAAGTGAAGTAAATTTTTATATTATTTTTTGAAGAGCAGAAATTTTTTATTTGCTTATAAATGGTTGAGGTCTGATTTCAATTAAATATACCCATCTTTAGTAGATAAGGTGAGTTATTTCTAAAACCTGCTAGATATATTCTGAAAATTAGTGTGTATAGTATTGTTACTATGCTTTATTATTTGATGTCCTCCATTATTTTAATATGAGTCTAGCTATAGAAAAGCAGGAAGAAGAGCAACGAGAAGGAGAAGCACAAATACAAGGAATACCTGTATGTGGTGCAAACATATCATCGCCTGTTGTCGATCAAGCATACTATATTGAAGAAATCCATTTTAGAATAGGAAACAGGATGTATATTGAGAATGCAGATTAACAATAACAGAAAAAATTTGAATACGGATAACAACAACAATCAGGCTCCAAACATTGAAGAGGAAAGGGATCTAGAACTTGAAAATATTGTTGGCAATCTCATGATTGCGCAATACCAAGTTGACAAACTACGATCTAGGTTGACTGAAAGAACAGTTGGATACGGTTCTGTCAGCAACAAAAAGTCTTCTGCGCATATGTTCAGGCACAATGACAAGTGGTACAAAGTTACAACAAAAGTAGAAGAAGTACCTTTGGATAGTAATAATGTAGTGAAGCCTGTCCATAACAGACAATTTAGCTAGCTTAAATTCAAACATTCATTCATATTAGGAATAAATGCTGGTCTCTCAGAACTATAAATGAGCTAC
>DATDNG010000121.1:0-2840 GCA_036518375.1 Nitrososphaeraceae archaeon
GGAGGGTTGACTGATTCCCCTACATTCAAGTTGAGTATGAAAGAGTATGAGGATATGGCAATAAAAGTTGGCGACAAACTTACAATAGAAGTTAAAAAGTCAGATAGTAGTGGAATTTAAGGTTATAACTTAAGCCCAATAATATTTTGATAAATTATATGAATTGATGATGATTATCTATAAAATAGCCTCCTGTAATACTCTTATCATATGAGCAAGTTCGGACTCTATTCTGACAAATCATCACAAACCACTATTCCATTTGAAACCCATTTAGAAGGATTAGGAGAACAAACAAAGACCTTGTTGCTCAGTTTAAGAGATTTTGTAAAATCTCTTGGCAACAATGTCATTGAAGAAGTTAGGCCTCATAGAATAGTTTATGCCAAATCTTTAACCTTTCGAACCTTTTTAGACATACAACCAAAAAAAGATTCCATAACAATCTCTGTAAGAAAAGGTAGATCTGAGCCTCCTACAACATACATAGCTAAAACTGAGCAAGAATTAGAAAATATTAAATATCAAATTGCAGAGGCACATAAGACAATTAGATAGCTTTCTTATTGTGTGATGACTATTGAATTCAGCCGATTTTTAGGCCTATTTTATTTCATCGTTAGAAGCAACTTTTACGATTACACCAGCAGTTAAATAATAATATTATTGATAAATACAGTCTCCATACACATTTGTATTAGATTTCCATCTATGTAATGAACTAGTCAAGGGAGAAAGTACCATCAGCACATAACATTGATATTCGTATATAGTATCAAGCAATAATGTATCTATGTATATCAAGGAGTTGGTATCCTATTTTGACTAATTGGGAATTAACTGAGGAGTTAAGCAAGAGATCTAGAGGATTCTTTGAATTTATAATGCCTGCAATAGATATGGTAGAAGAAGGTAATGAATTGGTTGTATCTATCGATTTACCGGGTTTTGCAAAAGACGATATTAACCTCAAGATTGTAGAAAACATATTAACAATTAAAGCAAAAAGAAAAGAGGAAGAAATACATCACTATGGAACAACATATTACAAACAAAGACCTCTTGAGATAAAACGCAAGGTAGTATTGCCTATTTTACCTAAGGATGACGAAACTATTGTTGGAACAGCAAAGTATGAGAATGGTGTGATCACATTAAGGATTCCGCTTCCGAGTTCAAGCCATATTCCTATAATGTAGTATCTGCTATAATCTCTTTATTTTTTATAAAAAACATAGGATAAAGAATTGATCTCTGATTTAAGCTTTGATATTACCGGCTAAAGGCCTGCTTCTCCAGCGCAAGCAGAGCGGTTTAACACCCACTGGCAATGCAACTATAGAACCCAAAATACATGCATGCATGAAGTTTTAACCAAACTTCGGCGTACTTGAAAACAGATCCTACATTTGATTAGTACCATATCGCCATTGTACTAAAGGTTTATGCACGAACAACCACGTCACCAAATAGATCAAGATGATCAAGACCGAGCTGCTGGAAGGAGTCGCTTAATACAATGCTAGCCAAAGGTATTTTCAAAGCAAGTAAGTATAAGTAGACATGTAATCTTATTATTGTTTAAAATGTAAATAAAAAATGTCGATGTCCAATGAAGAGAGTCCTAGTAAGACAATACTTGAAGAGATGCTTAAAACAAAAATAGAAGAGCTGATTTCAAAAACAGAGGAATTAAAAAAAACAAGCGACTCTCTTTTATCTTCAAATGATGCACTAAAATTAAAGACGGAAGAGTTCAACAAAACAAACGCAGCTTTATATGAATCAAATCATCAACTTGCTACTGCAAATAAAGAACTTGCAGCAACTAATATAAGATTTGCAGAAACCAACAAAAGGTTTGCTCAAGTTAATGAAGAGCTGTTAGCAACCAATAAAGAACTTGCAGATGCTATTAATAAACTGTGTTTAGCCAATGAACAAATAAAGAAGCGTGAGAGACTGCAGAAAGATTTTGTCAATGTAGCAGCTCATGAGTTGAGAACACCCACACAATCTATCCTTGGATATACTGAATTATTACAAATTACATATGATCAAGAAGAACAAGAAGGAAGCGAGGTTGGCAGTAAGCAAAAACATAACGTTGAATCAAAGAAAGCTTTGGATGCAATATTTAGAAACGCAACTAGACTTGATAAATTAGCAAATGATATCCTAGATGTTACCAAAATTGAAAGTAATATATTAAATCTTAACAAGCAGCGCCTCAATCTCAGTCAAAAGATAAGGGATGTGATATCGGATCTCACTACAAATGAAGTGAGAAAAGATCATTATGTTAAAAATATAAACATAACCTTTGAATCCAAAGTAACAAATGACATTTACATAGAGGCAGACAAAATAAGAATGTATCAAGTCATCTCAAATCTGATTAGAAATGCTATCAAATTTACAAATGAAGGAGGCAGTATAAATATTACAGCAGACGTCAGTAAAGACAAAGAACTACGGTTAGGAGGAGGAGAAAAAGTTGCTGTAGTAAAGATAAAGGATACAGGTAGGGGCTTGGACGATGGTATTTTACCAAATCTGTTCTCAAAATTTTGTACAACTTCAGGCGGTACTGGATTAGGTTTGTTCATATCAAAAAGTATTATAGAATCCCATGGTGGTATGATATGGGCTGAGAATAACAAGAATGGTCTGGAAGGACAAAACGGAGCTACCTTTGCATTTAGCGTTCCCTGTTTGACAAACTGAAATTGTATAGGAGAATTGCATTAGTATTGCGTCTAACTTCATTTAATTTCTTCCTTTGTTCACTTGTCATAATCTATAATCTTGTCTAGACAAGATAGATTGTTCTTCATCTG
>DATDNG010000122.1:0-6068 GCA_036518375.1 Nitrososphaeraceae archaeon
CAAATTCCTGATACAATGCTTAAGTGTGCGGGATTGATAGAGACTAACGAAGAAGAATACGACGCATGCATTGATATGCTTTTCAAGTTCATGATTTTTGGTAGAGCAACAAAAAGCATTGATGGACAATTTTTGATAGATTGGAAATAGCAGTTCTTTACCTTGTTGCATTCAGTTTACAACAACAATTAAGAATTTGCATTGCTTCTTTTCATTTGCTTTCCTTTCCTTCTTCTAGTTCATGCTTAACCTCAGCATAATTTTGAGATTTATTTTGGTTGTCTGAATATATCACAATATATTCAGAAGGATGGTTGGGTTGCCAGAAGCCACATGAGGTAAGGACGATAAGCACAAGAAGGAGCAAGATGACGAATCATACTTACATGACAGCACTAGCGGTAACATCCAAAGACAAAGAGGGTAAAGACTCCTGAGGAAATACAAATGGAGCGCGAGAAAATCCTGGAAATACACAAAGAATATAACCTAAAACATGGGATGAGCCTCGGACAGGCCCAAGCAGAACAGATGGTATCACGCCGGATTATGAGAGATGAAGGCCCACCAAAACAGAAAGGCGTTGCCCGGGCTGTTGTCAGGTTTGTGCTATGCACCACAATATTTCTGATAAGAGTAGCTGGTCTGTGGCATGTCAAGACCTTCAATATAATCTCTAGGACATGCAATACAGAAAGCAAGAACTAGATAGACTCTGCAGTATAACCAACAAAGAATAATGAAACAAACTGACGCTTCAACAGACTTTTGACATCTCAGCAGAAAACGTATCTGACATTCACAAGGAGAAATACTAGTTAGAACGATCTGTTTCCGAGTATAAAAATATCGCTAAGAAATAATATCAATATAAAAAATATCGCTGAATAAATTTTAAATAAACTCGACAGAACGAGGAGAGCTATTAACTTCAGTTCTTATTGCAGTTGTTGAAGCTTTGAGAATGAATCCTGATAGATATGTTGTTATTTATAATAGCAAATATGACAACGAAGACCATCTTCCATTGAAAGCAACCAAGATGATAAAGAAGAATTCACCTATGAACAAAAAGCAGATCCTAATGCTACGAAATAGGTTATGAAAGATCCTTTATAATCTTGAATCCTTCCTCAGCGCTAAATGCTCTTATTGTTTTGGTTCTCACATTTCCAGCTGAGCCAACTTTTAGCATCAGAGACATTACTGTTTCATCATTTGGAGCTTCTATAATTATTACGACATCATATTCTCCAAAAGTATAGTAACCTCCAATCAATTTTCCACCTACTTTTTCGACCGATGCTTTAAAGGAATTGTAGCGCTCTGAAGATTCTTTGATTTTGATAATGCCTTGCTCTCTCCAATTTATGAGTAATATATAGTGCGGCAAATTCTAACAGCTAGATAGACAGATTTCCTACTATTTATGTATCACGCAATAATTGGTCATTTACTTTGAATATTATCGGCTGTATTTAAGCAAATATCTTCTTAACTATTAAATAACGTCACTACCGTGGTAAGAAAGATAGTAGCAAGCAATATAACTTACAAGAATGCGGCAAATTCTCTTTTGGGAGAATAGCAAAGTGGAGGATTTATAGCTGAAGTCCATCTAGAGAATCATTAGCTTGCTTTATGAGTTTTAAGCTAGGCTTATGACAATATAGTATATTTCACTCTCTTCTATCACTTTGTAATGAATTACACAATGACACAAGCAGTGTTCATAGCTTTAGTTGCAGGATTGATAATAGCCATACCAGAAATAGAACAACAATTAGCATTAGCAGATAAAGAAGTAGGACAAATGGGTGTTTGTATCGTAGGATCAACACAAGTCATTTAAGGCATAAACTTCAAAGTTAAACAGACATGTGTAGTCTAGATTACGAAAGCACATTGAATCCTGAGAAAAAAGAAAAGAATGAAAAGTATGTTCAGGATGAAGACAAAGAAAAAGAATTCACAAAAGCAATAGAAGGACCTGGTGGATATTTCCTAGAGCCTGGTGGCTACATAGTAGACAAACGAAAATAATCTGACCTATTTCTAATATCTATACTACGAAACAGTTATTCAAAACACTTTCGCATACATAAAAGGTTTAGTCATCTAAAATATTCATTTATTTAATCAAAATATATATAAATAATACAATTAATGAGATAATCATAAAATTTTAGTTAGATATACATTAAACCTATATATGAAATATTGTGCCGGTAAGTATGATTAAATATGCAAAGCTTTAACGATTGGTGGAAGACTGTTCCTGAGGATCTTAGGAATAAAACCCGCAAGGGTGATGAAGGAAACAAGCCGTTGCTAAACCAGGTTAACTATGTCCTTTTACATCTTCATTTAGCTGGCAAGCATGATGCAAAGCCAAGCCATGAAGAGCTAAGGAATTGGCTGCATAATGGAGAACTGGATGTTCTTAGAATGACTGCGAAATAGTAGTATACAAAGACACGTATGAGAAACTGCGAGAATACGTAGACAAAAGGCGGCAGAAAAACAGAAGACGAGTATCTAACTGGTATCAGGGTAACAAAAGCTATAGGCAAGTTTGTTCTATCCTATAGTAACTCGAGAAGACATCAATGCTATTACTCTAATGCAAGAAAAAATATGCCATATTCATACTAAATAGCTGAGGCTCGTTATCAGGAACAGTCATAGTACTTAGTCGATAATCTTAAAAATACTATAATAAACGGTATTATATGATATGTCGTGGGAGTGAACATTTGGATTTGATGAACTATCTCAGGGCATTATCCTTTGAATATAACAGAATGGCTTGTACCAACTCTCATTATTGGTTTAGGGTACGGACTGGTATTGAGAATTGTGCGACAAATAAGAATAACACAATTACCGAGTCGGGATTGACATACCTCTGTAAGCCATAGGATGGATCTTGCGAAGTTGCCTGTAGGAAGGGGAGCCTAAATCCAAAATCCATATCTCTGGAATTTTGATAGCTATCTTGCATAAGGACAATGGAGGCAAACAATATTCTCTGCTACCTTGTCCCCTTACTTTGCTCTTCTCCCCCTCCAGGTAAGTGCTTTAGCATATCCTTTGTCTTGTTGTTCTGTTAGTGGTTCTGATTTTAAGTCACTTGAGCAGTATAATCGTATAAAAACAGAAGTATCACTATACCATAACAATATAAATGCTCTTTTGTGCTAAGCATTTCTTCTTTGAGTATAATATTTAATCGTTCATGGCTGCAGTTCGCATTTTGCATTACTCTTTCCTATGGTATTATTAGTGCTACATAACTTTACAATAGTAAGTTTCCTTAAAACCTTGGTAGCTTAATCTTTGTTCCCCATAGTTGTACTATCATTGAAGCCTGGAGTGGATGTCCAGATCCATCTACACCAATATTACAAGGTTACTCCATAGAACTATGCTTTTTTATGCATTAAAAGTCTGTTGTCTTTTCTCTATAAGCTCTTAAAGCCAGTCGAAATGTTTGCCTTTAAGATTAGTGTGTATATCTAATGTAATTCAGGTAGTGTGTATCATTTTTATTAAAAATAGAATCGCAATAGGACCATATTCCTTTGCTCGAGAAATTAATTCATCTATTATCTGATCCTGTGTTTTTTCTCCTAACCTGTTCAAAAGGTTCTTAAAGAATTTTTTAACTTCTACTCTACCTTCAGTCTTATCAATAAGTTTTTCATTTTGTAGCTGGTCGGTTATTTTGGAAACTAGTGGACCAAGGTATCTTTTTACGTGTGCTACCCCATCAACATGATCTAAAAAGTATTGGTCAGAATAATCAATCAATAGTAAATCTTGACGGAGTCTCCGAAGTTCACTGTCTGGATTTTCAGGAGCGATTTCTCCGGGAACAACTCTCACAAAATCTTCTTTGTTCATTCTGATCCTACGTTTTGGATCTGATTCTTTGAGTTTATTCTCTATTAATTCCCTCGCATAAAGATACGTGATAACGAATAGCTGAAATTGTGTATAATCTCTTGTACTATACGCTATTTTTCATCACTAGCCTATAATCTATAAACCTAGATAAGAGGTTTATGGGGTACCTAAAAACAATCATTTGTCTCTTCATACAATACAGCTTTGCTCTTCGCTACACAGCTTTCTGCAATCTGACCTAATTCAAGATGTATACTATCTTCATAATTGAAGTCAGGTATTGGCAATTCCCAGATCTTCTTATGTATCTGTCTAGCAGGTTTGATCCTTTTTAAGACAGAGAAGACAAATTCGGAGTTGATAATTGCTGCCAAATAATAAGCTTCTTTTTGAGAATTGGGATAGTATAGATAACACGAATGATCGACTACAAATCCTTGTAACATGATTCGATTTCTATTTACTATAGCACTTGTCGCTTCTTGTGTAACCTGAAAGGCAAAGAGCTAGTGCAGTTAGCTGCCACAATGCTGAGCACCATGAAGACACAATTTAGTAACAACCTTCCAAAAATGTCAGGTTACGGTAAGAACGCCAGTAAACAAAGATATATCTGACATCAGGAAGCTTGTCTTAGATAAAGCAAGTTGGATACTAAAAAAACAAAAAGAATACAAAGATAAAGTACCACAAATAGTAAAACCTAGCTTTCAGGAAGGTTCGACTTTACCGTATCTTGGTAAAGAATATCCTATCAAAATACTCAAAAAGCAGCCAAAAAACAGCATAAGTTTTGTAGATCAGCAATTTATAATTAGATTGCTACCCACAGCACCATCTTCGTCTACTAAAGACTATTCAGATACAATTACGAAGCTATATCATGGTTGGCTAATGAGGGCAGCACGCCCAATTTTCGAAAATAAAGTAGAAGAAACATCATCAAAACTTGGCATTGATAAACCCAAGGAACTAGGTATTAAAAACTCTAAGTGAGCAGAGTTGTACCATGATCATATATTAGTTCTATATGCAATACGTAGCTTTCTGACTAAAAATAATATCGCTCCTGCGGGTACGAAGAGAGCAAAAAGGAGTGATAAATAAGGAACATCTCGTAAATACAACTGGCTTCCAACTAGAATATTCCATATGGCCACAAGGCTAAGATGTTCGAGAGGGGCCACTGATTTACAGCTACTGATTCAAAAACTACTTTAGATCGGTTAGTGTGTAAGTACGGGTTGAAAAAAGTTAGTTCAATTATTATCATTATTATCTTATTATCATTATCGTTATTGGTCTTGAATCCTTCTGACGAAGAGGCTGTTGCTTCATCGCCAGCATTTGAACTCCAAGAAATAACAAATGAAAATCCTCATTGGGTTCAAACTTATGGAACTAGTGATGCCCACCTCAAATCTAATTATACTGACATAAAATCAGTAAATTACATAAGTGATGGAAAAACTTTGAACACCACAATGTGGTTAGCATCTGGTTTTACATCTTCTTCGCCAGTATATAACAAGGACCCGTTTAGAAAGATTACTTATGGAATACTAATCGATGCTGATTCCAATCCAAAGACAGGATATAATGGAGCTGATTATGATTTTTACGTGGAAGTAGCTGGAGGAAAATTAAATGGATATCTTTATCAGTTATCATCAAGTGGTGGTTATATAATAGTGGCTTCAAAAAATCTCACACAATCTTTGCTTGACCCTGATGCATTGCGTGGTGCTGTTAGATTGGACTTAGACCTAGGCTCTATAAATTATCCTACTAAATACGAGTTACTATTCTATACAGCAGAGTCATACAAGTCCAACGAAGTTAGACAGTTTACCAGTTGGGTGAGCATACCCCCACCAATCCTAGAGATGGATACGTCACCAAACAACGTAATGATAAGACAAGGACAACAATTGCTAATTCCAGCTAGGATAAAGTCAACTACTGGTTTTTCTAATGATGTTCTTAATATAACTCTAGCAGACACGGCATCGGGTTTTAACTCAAGTGATTTACATGTAGCTATTGAACGAAACCAGCCACCTTTAATCAGAGTGGCGGTTCCTCAACAAACACCATTAGGCATTTACACAGTGCCTTTGAGCGTAACTTTACGGGAGCCATCTATAGCTACACAAACA
>DATDNG010000123.1:0-10171 GCA_036518375.1 Nitrososphaeraceae archaeon
TATAGCTTTTGATTGGTGCTTTGTCAACTATTATTTTATTAAATTCTTGGGTTATAATCCCTTTGGTGTTTCTGGAATTGATTTAAAATCTGTATGGATTGGAAGAACCAACAGCAAATGGCATGTAACTACAATAGACGATATAAAGAAAAAACTTGGTTTAGAGAATATTGCTCATACACATAATGCATTAGAAGATGCTAAAGAACAATCTAAAATTTTTGACAAAATGATGGGCTCTACATCTATATAACATATAACCTACCTGATGTATGATCGACACATTTTTACATAGAGTTAATATCCACTAATTTCTTTGAATTATCTGGATTAAACCGAATCTCTTTCCTTTAACTTTTATACAACCTCTATTTGTAACAATTTTTGGACTCATAGGAAGTCTATAACTATAATATGATGGTTTATTCTCAATTGCAAGCGAATTAACTTCTACAGCTTCACAGTCAATACCAAGTTCATTCTTTAGTTCTCGTGCTAGTCTTTCATTCAAATTCACTCTTTTAAGTATAATATCAGGAGGCAGCTCTTCAGAGCTTTTGGCAAGGTTGCTGGCTTTGGTGGCTTCCATATCATCTTTGATTGCTTGCTTAGTTTGTTCGATAGTTTTGTTCGCTTCTACATTAATCATGGTTGCTAATTCGTTTAATAATGGCTTTGATTTCGTACCTATATCTTTTCCCATATCTTTTGCTTTTTTAGTTCCAGTTGAAGCTATCTTTTTTACAGATGGTTCTAATTTCTTTCCTTCTTCTTTTCCCATATCTTTTGCTTTTCTTCCCACCGAGGTTGTTAATGGTTTTAAGAGGCTCACTAATTGTTTTCCCATATTTGCTAATTTCTTGGCAACAGCTCCTGAATTTTGACTTGCCTTGTTGTCACCCATTTTATAACTTGTACCATAACTATAGTATATATATTTGCTAGAGTGTTCCGTAAGTAAAGCGCACCAACCTTTTCGCTCTAATCTTCGGCAAGAGTGGTGGACTAGTTGAGCAGAATGTCAAGCGTCACCATAATTCAAAGCAAAGCACATTTTCAGATTTTATGACAAAAATTTACTAACCATTACATCTTGTTTATCTATTGTTTAAGGCTCACAACTTTTGAAACAGCAATACTAGATTTAACCGGCGTAGAGAATATGCATCAAAGTAATATCCAATATTGTTCAAACTAAGGTTGTGAAGCCGATTGCGAATGTATATGGCGTAAACTAAATGTCTATTTATGGTTTAGGATATGTGTTATTAGCATTATGAAAATATACAAAATCTCTGCAGTAACTTTGATAATTGAAAATATGCAAAAGTCTTGCAGGTTTTATTCTCAAATACCAGGTTTTAAGTTAGTTTACGGTGGATCATCGGATGATAGTTTTACTACCTTTCAAATTGGAGAACATGTACCAAAAATGTATTTAAATCTAGAATTAAACATACCCAATAGTACTCATAACCGTCGTCACGCAACATATGATGATAATGACAGAAAACAAAGGCAATATTTTGGACGAATAATTTTCCATACTGAAGATGTAGATAGACTATATTCTTATTTTAGGAACAACAAGAATATTTCAAATTTAATCTCATTTGAAAATGAACCCACTAATGCATCATGGGGCGAAAGGTACTTTCACATAAGAGAACCAGATGGATATCAGCTTTCATTTGCAAAACCTATTCCACAATAAGGAGAATCAAAAAGAAAACGCTTATTGATTAAGGCCACTGTATTCGAACCTGTTCAGGGAATTCTTACATAAATAACAATAAAATATATTTCAGCTCAGAAAAGACATTTAATACAACCAGAACAAGAAAGAGAGTGGCAGTAAATGTGAAGATGAGAGGTACCTATAGGAAGAAAATTATTTGAAGAGATAGACAAACCAATAGGTATTAAGATTATTCTAGAGAATAAAAAGGAAGGCATAACAGAGAGAGAAAGTACTTGGACTGGAGATATTATGAGATATGATCTCTTTCCGTCAGCAAGAGCAATGAGCTACTGACACTCCTTCATTTACGAAAATGATGGGATTATCATATCACATTGGCAAGGTGAATTTAAGACAGAGGGCAAGGAGGAAGAAGAATATTTGACTTTTAAAGGTTGGGATGTAAAACAGGAATGGTAAATTTATAGTGTTACGATCTTACTTTACGAAGTTGGAGACTTGGATGGATGAGTGGTTTGTATATTGAGCGGAAATTTTGAAGAATCAAAGAATTAGCCAAAGTCATCGTTTGATTTGTTGCTATTTACGAACATACCCGGCTCATATCCTAATCCCATAAAATCACTACGAGCTGCAAGCCGTTATCATCTTGCCACCCATTTAGTAATATGATTGCCCCTAATTTTCCTTGATCTGCCACTTGATCTGCCGTTTGCCACTTCTAAAATCAGCTATTGTAATTCTTCTACTTGGTGGCGTAGACTTTATCAACCAGACATGGATCGGCTATTGTTTAGATGGAACATAGTCATGGTTAACCTTGTAGATTAGGACTGCAAAAACTAACCCTGGATTATTTCCGTTGAAACTAGTCGAAGAATATACCAGACTGAAAGGCTGATGTGTACCTCCGCTGCTTTCGGGGTACTTTATATCTTTTGAATAAATTGCCATACTTCCAGGAGAATAATCTTGTTGAATGTTGCCCCTTGAAGCATACGCTACAACCTTGAAAGGAATTAATTGTCCTAGAAGCGTTGTATTCCAGAATGACGGAGTAGGAGTGAGCCCATCTTGCTCCAAATACTTGGTCTCGTCAAAACCCCCTATTCTCATGAACCACTGCTTTTTACTTTCATCTCCTCCGCTTCCTAAAGTATAAAACGAGGTACCGTTGGTCCCTGGAAAACGCTGTCCTACGATGTACAATAAAATATAGTCTGACTTCAATTGTCGTGCGACTTTGATTCCATCTTGTGGTTTATCGATAAACATTTTTGCAATAGTTTGAATACGTGTTTGATTAAGAGTCCCATTGTCCGCCAAAGTAGTTCGGTTTCCCAATGTTGTTATCCAGTATCCATAATCCCACCATGACGCAATAACTGCATTTTTTGGTGTATTTTTTGAAATCCAATCCAAGGCATTTATCCAATCATTGGTTTGAACTTTATAGCCCGTGCCACCGTTAGCGATTGACGGAGGAATGTCTGCAGAAACCATCCAATTAGAGTTCGGTGGATATATCATTGGGACTGATAAGATGAAAACGATCACAACGACATAGGCAATTCTGATGATCCTTGCCTTGTTAGGATGCAATGCATCATTAGTCTGCTCATATTTTCTCTTTGCTTTTTTTCTTGATTTTGTTAATGATGACGTTGCTCCGAAAGTTGATGTTGATTCTCTACTTTCTAGAGCACTCCGTGTCACTTCGTATATACCTAATGCTGCTAGAACAATGATCCCAATTGAGGCAAATACCAATAATCTAGCGAATGTTGCACTAACATAAACTCCTGTGAGGCCTATAATTAGCGCAAAGATCGATACATCATCCCTTCGCATGAACGCCATCCACGCGCCAAGACCGGCAAACATCAAAAGAATTGAGTAATTCGAGAAGTAGTCTACCAAAGTTGGTGTAAAATGTTCTGCAACCGATTCAGTTAGAGGGTTCTGCGAAGAGAGGAATGGATTGATGGCGTTCAGATATCTAAAGTATGCCGGCTGGTATATTCCTGCGACGAGGATTCCAATAGCCACAGCAATGAATGCAGCCAAGAGAAATAGCGTATTGCGGACCTGCTTGCCTGGCTGGCTTATCCTTATCAAAAAATATGCACCAGTCAAAAAAATGGTACCTCCGATCAAAGCAATACCAGGTAAACCTTTCACAAACGAAATTCCCGGCCTCGGAAAGGCTCCTGCACTTATTAGCGCAAATACTGTAAACGCAATTGCTACGTAGGTTGGAATCTTTATATCTTTTCTAAAGAATGGAAGTGCAATCAAGAATAATGAAATAGGAATACTAAAGTATTGGATTCCTCCCCATGATGCATTCCCAAGTCCAAGTACAAGTCCTCCTACTACTGCTTTTGGAATCGCATATTTAATTTCCTTATGTCTGATGGCAGAAATAAAGAGGTACATTGCAAGCAAACCAAAAAACAATCCAAGAGGCTCGGACTTGAACCATCCTAGGTTGCCTCTCTGGATAATTGCAGGAGAGACAGCGAATAATAATGCAGCAAGCATTCCTGCAGATGTTCCACCCATTACCCTTACGAGAGCAAAAACAATTATCGTAGTTAGCGAGCCCATGACGACTGGTAATGCAATCGTAAAGTCTAACAGTGAGGTACCTCTGCCAAATGCACTATATAGGAAAGCAGCAACTATGTGAAGCCCTGACTGAGACGTTTTCGCAATATCACGGCCTTCAGGATACCACGACATTGTATCATGCCATTTCCAATATGCATTAAGGCCATGATCTACAATGTATTTCGTGGCACGGTAGTCAAAATAAGGATCAAATTCGTTTAGGTAATACCCATATTTTACAGGATAAGATCGCACAATAACTGCAGTCGTAAATGCAAGTATCAAAACTGCAATAACTAGAAGGTGTCTTACGTGAAATCCAAAACCAGCCCTTCGTAATAGAGTCTTGCCTCCTTCAAGCATTATAATAGAAGTCAATTTACCTCTTTTTTAAGGTACTGTCGCCAAGTCTAACTTAATTGGGAAATTTTGTAAATTTTCTGGTTCGAAGATGTTGGAGGAAGGAAATGTTCTATTGTACGATCATAAATTTTTTTATTGCAATGATAAAAATAACATGAGGTATGATTTAAATCGAGTAGACTTCAAGTATAGCGACAAAAGAGAAGGAGACGCCACAAGAACGATCGGCTAAAAGATCACTTCTTGGATTTTGCTCCTGCTTTGACTTTCTTCGCAGACTTTGATCCTTTTTTCTTCGCTGCCATTTTCAAGTACATAATAATAAAACCGTATTTAAGTTTTTTAATACAGTTTTTTTATAGAGTGTATCAATACATATCTCAAATATTATTCTCTTTGCAAGATTTTTGTGTTACATATCTTTACGAGTTCTATAAATCTTTCAGCATCCTTCTCTGTACCAACAATTGATCCGTAATGCATAGGTATAGCAAGTTTCTTGGGTTTAATGAATTCATTAATTGCTTGAGCAGCTTCGTCAGCAGTCATGACATAAGTTCCCGATACAGGGACAAATGCAATGTCAGGATTAATCGATCTCATTTCAGGAATCACATCCGTGTCACCAGCATGGTAGACAATTTGATTACTCAGATTAAAAACGAATCCAACTTTTCCATCAGCCTTGGGGTGAAATTTCTTGTTTGTATTGTAAGATGAGACGGCCTCGATCGGTATATTTTGAACAATTAGTTTATCTCCTGGTTCCACTCCTTTTACTTCCATTACATCTACTTGTTTTAATTGTTCTATGCATTCCTTTGCTGCAATTATACTTGTTTTTTTACTTATGACTTGTTTTAAATCATCCAAGCTCAAGTGATCATAGTGGTTGTGAGAAATTAAGAGAAGGTCTGCATTATTTTTATTATGCTGTGATTTTGATAGCTGATAAGGATCAATGTAAATCGTTTTTCTATTACTGTTGTTGTTGTCAAGCCCAGCTATTCTAAACCCGTCATGTCCTATCCAGGATAATTCTATACCATCATATTCTAACATAATTACCTGAATGATTAATTGTATGATATTATATAAGTTTCCTCTATTGGTGAGCAGAACACAAATATCAAAACATGTTGAAGTGCAGACAAGTACAAATTACGATCTGTGATATGAGGGGATAATAAAAAAGGTAAGATTTCAACTAACGTCAAAAAGAACAACATATAATGAGAACAACAGTAGGATACGGACAGAGATTTACATTACCATATACTTAAGAGTGTCAAAATTTTTCATAATAGAGACGGGCAATACATTCAGTTCAGAATTGGTTCTCAATTTTTGGATTAGCAATTACTAATTTATTTTTGCTTAGTGTTAATACAAGCACACCGTTTAACATTAACCTTCTGCGCAAATCTCTATCTATAGTTGCCGCGGCGCACTTGTGGCTTACAGCATATTCGATTATAGACTCATCAACATGCTCAGATTTTATAACTTTTATAATTCTAAGTTTAGAATATGCGATTTCAATTGCAGTTTTTGCTATTGTAGCTCGCTTTGGTCCAGTCTTGCGCTCTAGATATTCTAGCTCAGAAACTACAGCGTCAGGTATTAAAAAATCCAGTTTACCAAAATAGGCTTGAATTTTCTCAATCCGTTTTATTGGTTTGGAAACCAGAACCATTAAAAAGCTGGTGTCACATATGATGTCCATTTTTTATACTGCCATACCTACACCAATTAGCCTCCACCTATCTGCAATTCTTCGGCTGATCGCAACTCTATCCTTCAGTATCATACATACCGGTTTCTTCAATTTTATTTCTATCCTGTTATCTCTTGAATTGATAACTGTTCCAAGAGTGGCAGAGGTGCCAATATTCAACCTAAGTGGTTCCTTCGTCTTTATAGGATCAACTTTGACTAGATCTTGTGTCCCAACTGCTGTTTCGAAAAGATGAGTTTCTACTGTGATATCATCGATATCGTTTGGCAATGTATTAGGCTTTGCAATAACCGATCCAATCAGAGAATCACTCTTTACAAATGTTGGATCCAACTTAGTGCCGATAGCAACAAGACCCCCGGGCCTAACCCTTTCTACTAGACCTGCTCCTGTTCCAAGGCTTTCAATGGTCGAAGTGATTGGTTCATATTTGCCTCTTTTTTCATCTATAAAGCCCGGCCGAATTTCGATTTCATCTCCTATGTTAAATTCGCCCTGAAGCAGGCCGCCTCCAATTATTCCTCCTTTTACTTGCTTTATCGGAACACCAGGCTTGTTGATGTCAAATGATCGTAAAACATGCATTATGGCTATTGAGTCATTTGTCCTGCTTGGCGTCTTAATATTAGTTTCAATTGCTTCGATAAGGGCGTCGATGCCTATCTTATGCTGGGCTGAAACTGGAATGATTGGCGCCTTTTCTGCCACGCTTTCTTTTACAAAATCCTTGATCTGCTCGTAATTGTTAAGAGCATTTTCATATTCTGTTAAGTCAATCTTGTTTTGCACAATTACTATTTGATGAATTCCAAGCACTTGCAGTGCCAGCAGATGCTCTCTAGTTTGTGGTTGTGGAACCTTTTCATCTGCAGCAATGACTAAAATGGCACCATCCATCAAAGCTGCTCCAGAAAGCATATTTGCCATAAGACTCTCATGTCCAGGAGAGTCGACAAAGCTTACCACTCTAGTTAACTCACTTTTTCCTCCACAATTTGTGCAATTCGGTTGGGTAGAATAGCCGAGCGGAGCGGGACATTGTGCACATTTGTAGAAGGCTGCGTCGGCATAACCAACTTTTATTGTGATGCCTCTTCTCAACTCTTCACTATGCGCACTTGTCCATACTCCAGTTATAGCTTCTATTAATGTAGTTTTACCATGATCTACATGACCTGACGTACCAATGTTAATGTTTGGTTGGTAGCCAAATTCCTTGATATACCAATTAGGTAATGTTTCCTTCCAATGCAATGGTACTCGTAAAATTCTGGAGGGATATTAACGTATTACATTTCAAACTTTTTTTACAAACATACTAACTAATTGGCCGAAAGCCAGATAATAATACAACGGTTATTTTTTCTTTATTTTCTATTTTTTAGTAGCAGCTTCTTTGCTTGGATCTTCTTCTACCTTGACAGGCAAACTTCCCTCAACTAACATACAATTCAATTGGTAAATTTCTTCCGTTACCATATTCCCCCTTACTAACTTTCTTATTCTGTTTCCATCTACAATATTTTTCATGCCTACTCCATGTGAAAGCAGTACATATTTTTTTACACCACCATGGACATCTGGACGCATTGGGGTACCTGACTTGTCACTTCCTCCTGTAAACTTCATTTTGCCGCCTGAAATACCGACAACTGAAGAATCAATGACGTCTCCAATCTTTGATCCCAGCAATGGCTGGGCTGCTCTATCCTTTAATTCCTGAGTAATACTTTTACCTTTAGTGTCAGATATGACAAGTTTGAACTGAGCCAACTTAAAAACAACCGTGGCTACGGCTTTAATTAACCTTTGCACCATTGTAGATAACGAATTGGCAGGTTTGTACTTTAAATTCGATTGAATTTCTATGCGCTACAACATGAAGAACATAAAATGAATGAAAAATATATTTTATTGGTTTTTATAATATGTTATTATGACAGGAAGATCACAACATAACGATATTGAGTGTCCTAGATGCGGATTCACTATGACATATATTCAAGCATGTCATGTTCGCTGTCAGAACTGCGGCGCTGAGCTAACGTGCTCAGACAAAGGCAGCTTTTGGTAGAATATCAGAATTTTTCTAAGCAACTTGCAGAATTCTATAGACAGTATTATTATGATTAGGATCGTTAAGGTGAGTTCATTTGAAAGTCATCAGCCATGGTAACAGCCTTGCCTTTCATTACCTCAATATATTCATCGTATAAAAGACCGAAGCCACAATATTTGCACTCTACCCTACTCATATCGTCGTTAACTTCCGCCCTTTTATCACATTGTGGACACTTTGCCTCAAGAACCATAAATACAATACTCTCGACCGGGATATCTATATTACTACGTTAATCTCCTCATTATTTGAAGTTAATAATTTGGCATTCAGATCTGCATTATCCTAAAAAGCATTTTTGCTTATGTCAGCCAGAGCTTCAAGTCATATCTATCTCTTTGTGTCAAAAAATACTGCTAACCTTGTATACTCAAGAAATGAACTGAAACCTAGTTCTAGCATTCTTGGCACGTTTTCCTACTATAGGGATTGGATAGCCGCATTTTTTACAACAATTATTATCATCTAGGTTCCACGAACCTATACTAAATCCATAACGTTGTATAGCAATGCTCTTACATTCTGGACAATATGTGTGTTCTAACGGGTGTCCCGGTACATTACCAACATATGCATATCTTAATCCTTCTTCTTTTGCAATAGTATGATGCCTTTCAAGAGTTTCAACTGGTGTGGCATCAAATTCCATCATTTTGTAATCTGGGTGAAATCTTAAAAAATGAATCGGAATATCTGGCCCCATTTCGTCATAAATAAACCTACACAATTTTCTTGCAGCTTCCAAGTCATCACCCACTTTAGGAACAATAAGATCAGTAATTTCAGTATGGATCCTTGTCTTATCCCTGATCTCCTTAAGTGACTCGAAAATTGGATTAGCATTTGGAATTCCAATGTATTGCCTAACAAATTCCTGTTTGCCGCTTCCCTTAAAATCGACTGTTATGCAATCCAGGAATTTGCCCATCATATTGACTGATTCTGGAGTATCATAACCATTTGAAACAAAGATATTGAAAATACCTCTCTTGTGAGCTTCTATTCCACAATCTTTTGCAAATTCTATAAAAATCGAGGGTTCATTATACGTATACGCAATTCCTTGAGCACCATAAGTTGTAGCCATATCTACGACCTCTAGGGGAGTCATAATGTTTCCTTCTATTTTGCGTCGCTGAGAAATGTCATAATTTTGACAATATTTGCAAAGCCAATTACACCCTGTTGTTGCTATTGAGAAAATAGCTGTACCAGGTCTGTAATGAGTCACAGGTTTTTTTTCTATTGGATCGATATGCCCTGCAATAACCCGGCCATAGACGAATAATTGTAATTTATTATCCACTGCTCCCCTGATTCCACATAGTCCAATTTTACCGGATGGAATTTCACACAAGCGAGCGCAAGCAGTACACTTTATTCTACCGTTTGGTAGCTTTGTGTAAAGCTCTGCTTCTTTACCTGATAAATCACTTTGCTGCAAGTTCTCTTTTATATAAGCGGTCTAATCTTATAAATCATTAGAAGATTAATGAATCTATTTATTACATATTATGGAATAAAGACTACTATATCTTCTCCTATGCAATGTTATTCCTTAACTTCTGATTTATATCATTATTATATAATAATAATGGTTAATTAATTTTTCACATTTTCAACTCGTATACGTACC